>JAVFAP010000027.1:0-14350 GCA_034002445.1 bacterium
TGGGGTTATGGTCACGCGCCATGTCAGGCTGTCCCCGATGGATTCTTCCAGTACCAACGCGTCCAGGTAGGCTTTTTCCTTCAAGGTTTCGATATCGAACTGCAAAAAGCCCGCGATGTGCAGAAATTCGGGCAGGGGCCCGCTATCGCTGAGTTTCTCTTTGACCAGCGACTTTGCTTCTGGTTTATACGTATACAGAATTTCGGATTGATCGGCGTAGTAGACCACCTTCGCCTCGGGGCGCTGCTCCCTGGGCTGGCTGGCCTCCATGGGTTTCTCATAAAATTCCGCCAGGAAGGTGGGCAACACATCTGGATCGTTGCTGATGGGCTTGACCAGGGTGATCTCGATCCACATTTGCTTGAAGGTCTGGTCGGGGCGGGTTTCGATCTGGAAGAGCGTCCCTTGATAATCGCGGATCGGTTCCCAGGCCTTGGACGCGCGGGTCAGCACTTCCCCGGCGGGAATCCGCACCTCTCGTGGCTGAGCCAAGGCGGGGAATGTCTGAAATAATACGAACGCGGCCAAGAGTAGGCGCCATCCGGTTTTTCTGGCGTTCATGAACTTATCCTTTCCAATGTTGCTTGTGTGTCCTCAGTGTAACTGGAATCGAGGGAGGAACAAGATTTGCCCTGCTTCCTTCTTGATCGGTAAAAAAACAAGGATCGCTACGGATGCTGTACCCCCAGCGCTTCCGCGATGATGCGGTCATGATCGAAGGCGAGATCCAGCGCCTTGAAATCCTCACTGCGGGGATCGATCCACAGCACCGCTCCCGCGTCATCTCCCGCTTTCGCGGTGGCGGCCTGTTCCATGGAGATGGGCTTGGCCAAAAACGCTCCGGTGACATTGTGTGCCCGTGGATCGCGCTTGGGGTGCGAGTACACGCCGATGAGGCGTTCGATCTCCACTATGAGGCCTGTTTCTTCCTGGGCTTCGCGAATGGCGCATTCTTCCAACGTCTCGCGATCCACTTCCAGAAAGCCGCCCGGCAAGGCGTAGCGGCCCTGGAAGGGCTCGTTCCCGCGCTGAATCAGTAAGATCTCGCCTTTTTCGTTGCGAATGAGCATGTCCGCGGTAACGCTGGGGCGAGGAAAGGGATAGGTATACATAACGGATCATCCTTACATGCGAAAAGCGGGGGCTTCGCCCCGCTTTTCTTATAAACTGCTGAGAGGTGGTTTTGTAACTGAACAGTGGCGATTATTCAAACGAGCCGCCATTTTTAATAATACGGCGGGCATACCTTTGAAACGTCTCGCCCGGCTCCCGCTCCGTGTTAAATTTCTTCAAGATCCGGGCGATGACCGGGCCCACTTTGGCGGATGGGATGGCGCGTAATGCCTGGGTGTTGAATTCCTGCGCCTCCCCCATATCCGAGCCAATAAACAGGTCATAGGCCTCGCGTTCTTCTCCATCGACGCGGGTTTTGCCACCACGCAGGCCGATATCCGCGGTTTGATATTGGCTGCATGAGTTGGGGCAGCCCGAGAACGCAATCTTGATGGGGGTATCCAGTGTGACCTCGTTTTCCAGATACTCCACGACCGATTGCGAACGGCCCTTGGTTTCGGTCACCGCCAGGTTGCAGAAAGGCAGGCCGGTGCAGGAGATCACGCCTTGGCGCACTGGGTGGGCTTCGAGGCGCAGGGTGGGAGCGGTCTCTGCCAACTGGCGCGCCTCTTCCACTTTGTTTTCAGGGATATCGAGGATGAGCAGATTTTGCAGATTGGTGTTCGCCAACTGGCCGGAGCCATACTTCTCGGCGATTTCTGCCGCGATCCGCAGATCGTCCGGAACAATCCGGCCGGCGGTCGAGATCAGGCCCATGTAGTAATACCCCGCTTGTTTCTGTTCGCCCAGCCCGACATGATCCCGGAAGGCGTTGGGATTCCAGCGGGCTTCGCCCGCTTCTTCCAAGTCGTACCCCAATTTTTCGATGATCAGGTTGCGGAACTGTTCCGCCCCGAGTTCATCCACCAGAAACTTCATCCGCGCTTTCTTGCGGCTTTCGCGGTTGCCCATCTCCCGAAAAATCTTCAGGATCGCCAGGCAGACATCCAATACCTGCCCTTCGGGAACAAAGGCGTTCATCACTTTGCCAAAATAGGGCCGGGTAGATAGCCCGCCGCCCGCCATGAGGTTAAAGCCGATTCGTTTGGTCCCCCCCACGGTCTGCACCGCGCCGTAGAGACCAATATCATTGATTTCCGGCTGGGGGCATAAGATTTCACAACCGGAGATGGACATTTTGAACTTGCGAGGCAGGTTGGAATAGTCTCGATTGCCCGCCACGGCGGCGTTGACCTGGTCCAGCACCGGCTGCGCGTTGAGAATCTCGTGCTTGTCCCGGCCTGCCAAGGGGCAGCCGATGATATTACGCGGTGTATCACCGCAGGCCATGATGCTTGTCATGCCGACATCCGCCAAGCGGCGTTTGATCTCGGGCAGCGTTTCGATCGTCAGCCAATGGAGTTGAAAATTCTGCCGGACTGTAATATCCAAGGTGTCACGGGCGTATTCCCGCGAAATTGCCGCAACCGCCCGGGCCTGCGCCGCCGTGATCTGCCCCCCAGGGATGCGGATGCGCAACATGAAATGCCCCTCGTTGGGCTTTTGCTGGTACACGCCATACCACTTGAAGAGATCGAGCATCTCCTTGGGGATCGAATCATATCCTGTTTTCGCCCAGCCCTCGATATCCTGCCAGATATCCAGGCCGTCCTTGCGTAACTTCAGTTCTTCAATATTGGACTTGTCTGGTCCGTGTTTGCCCCGTGTTTCGCTCATGGTAATACCTTCAATAAGAAAGAAATATATTCTATGGTTTGGGTATACTATACGGCTTCCTCATAAAAAGACAAGGCCGTTCTTGGCTAAAATGTATATGAGACCAGCCCGGCGAACAATGGGTGGGGGAAAAACGCGGTTTTTTATCCGATCCAGGCTTTTCCCTCTGGCCCACGATTTCACTCTGTTTTTGGAGAAGAGTTCTTCCTCTGTTCTTGAACCAGGTCCTGCAAGGATTGATTGATCTGGATCAAGGTTTTGAGGATCAGAGCGCTGATGTATATACCTGCTCCAACCGCGATGGTCAGGTATACCCGGTGCGTTTCGATAAAACAAAACGTGCAGGCGAAGATGGCAAGAAAGTAGATATCGTTATAGTCCCACATTTTCATGGTTTCAAATCCGATCTATTCATATTGGGAAAAGGGATGAGCGGCTACTTGGTTCATCCCCCCGCCCGGTGATGGTAGGGCGGCCGTTCCTCGCGCGAGAGCATGAGGTTGGCTTCGTGGTCGTTCACAAAGACTTCGTGTTCAGGGTCCCATTCCAGTTTCCGTCCCAGTTTCCCGCAAATATTGGCGATGTGGGAAAGGGTCAGGGAGCGGTGTCCCACTTCGGCTGGGCAGATGGGCTGCGTGCGGCTTTTGATGCAGTCCAGCCAGTTTTGCATGTGGTTATCGCTTTGATACAGCCGCTCGTCGCTGTCCCGCAAGGGTGTTTCTAGAATCTCGGGTTTGTCGCACTGCAATTTGCCTCGGTTGACGGTAAGAGTGCCCTTCTCGCCATGGAAGACGATATCGTTCCCCCGGCTGTGCAACCGGGCCGTGGTGCCGCTGGTATAGGTAAAGGTGAAATCAAATTGGGTAAAGGTCTCAAAATAGTTGGGTTGCACCGTTTCTGCCTGGCCTTCGACAAAGCGCGGACCGGAATGATCCATGCCCAATGCCCATTGGCAGATATCACAATGATGCGCTCCCCAGTCTGTCACGGTCCCACCCGAATAGTCCCAGAAATAGCGGAAGGTCAGGTGGCAGCGCAGGGGATTGTAAGGCACCCAAGGCGCGGGACCGAGCCATAGATCCCAGTTCAGGCCAGGAGGGGGAGGGGTATCCGGCATCGGTGCCACCGCCCGGCTGCCCCCCACGGCGATGTCCACATGCTTGATGTTCCCCAGGCGGCCGTTGCGAATCAATTCGCAGGCTTTGCGGAATTTGGCGTCCGAACGCTGCTGTGATCCGGTTTGAAAGATGCGCCCGGTTTCTTCCGCCTTGCGGGCAATATGGCGGCCCTGCTCGATGGTTAAGGCGAGGGGTTTTTCTCCATACACATCCTTGCCGGCATCCATGGCATCGATATAAATTTTAGCATGCCAATGATCGGGGACCGCAACGATGACGGCGTCGATATCGTTCCGGTCCAGGATACGCCGGTAATCTTCATAGGCGTCGACGGCTCCCTCCGGTTCGGGCACGGGGATTACTTTCCAACTGTCTTGCTGGGGTGGTTTGCGGTCGATGCCATACTGATCCTCGACAATTTGCTGATACCGCAGCAAGAAAGGGCGGTCGCAATCAGCGAGCGCGCCATACCGCGCCTGGGGGGCTCGTAATACTTGCGCCATCAACTCGTTTCCCCTTGAGCCACAGCCAATTTGCCCGAGGCGAATGATATTGCTGGGCGCGTTGGCGCCCCATACCGAGGCGGGGACGATGAAGGGAGCGGCAAGCATGGCTCCGGTGGTCCGTAAAAATTTGCGGCGTGATGTGTTGTGGGTCATGGTAAGTCCAGCCTTCTCAACTCATTCTCCCAGAGGGCGAGAGGATCGCCTTGACAGTGTTTCCCCTTTACCCTAAAAGAGATTCGGCCATTATTAAAGGGTATATACCCGGATTTTTTCTTCTTCAGGGTAAAATTCGGATTGTGGCACTGTGTGAATCGGTGGATCGGTTCGGACGATAGTGCATTATCGGTCGGCTCTCTCTGAATCTCACGTGAAACTTGAGTATTACTAAATATGGTGAACTGTATGGCTCCTATCGAGTTTTATTTTGTTGTGATTGCGATATTGTTGCTGGTGAGTGTGTTGGCCAGTAAAACCTCCAGTTATCTTGGCGTCCCCTCTCTTTTATTATTCTTGGCGGTTGGGATGCTGTTTGGCTCGGAGGGACCGGGGGGGATTGAATTTGATGACATGGTGGTCTCCCAAACCTTGGGCGTGATCGCTTTGACCTTCATTCTGTTTTATGGCGGCTTGGATACGCCCTGGAAAGATATTTCCCCTGTTCTTGGCAAAGGATTGATTCTCTCCACCGTTGGGGTGTTGCTGACCGCATTGCTCATGGGCTGCTTTGTCTCCATGCTGTTGGATCTCACCTTGATCGAGGGGGTTCTGTTAGGAGCGATTGTTTCTTCTACCGACGCGGCGGCGGTATTATCGGTCCTGCGTTCGAAAAGCATCGCCCTAAAAGGCCGGTTGCGTCCATTACTGGAATTGGAGTCGGGGAGCAACGATCCCATGGCCGTCTTTTTGACGACCGGGGTATTGTCCTTAATGACCGGATTGAACAGTTCTGGTTGGGATTTGGTTCTCTCTTTTGGCAAGCAGATGCTGTTGGGATTTGTTCTCGGGGTGGCGATGGGGAAAGGGGCCATCCAGCTGATGAACCGCATGCGTCTGGATTATGAAGGATTGTACCCTGTTGTAACCTTAGCGATTACCTTATTGATCTATGGAGCCACCGCGATGGTGGGCGGGAATGGCTTTTTGGCCGTCTATATCGCCGGGATTATTCTGGGCAATAGTAACTTTATACATAAACGGAGTATTATCCGTTTCCATGACGGCATCGCCTGGCTGATGCAGATCGCGATGTTTTTGACCCTAGGATTGCTGGTGTTTCCCTCCCAACTGGTTCCGGTGATGGGAGGGGGGATTATCGCGGCCCTCTTCTTGATTTTTGTCGCGCGCCCTGTCAGTGTGTTCCTTTGTTTGCTGCCGATCCGAGTACCCCTATGCGAGGTGGGGATGATCTCCTGGGTAGGGCTGCGCGGGGCGGTGCCGATAATTCTGGCGACATTCCCCATGATCGCGGGGGTTGCTCAGGCGGAATTGATTTTTAATTTGGTCTTCTTCATCGTCATTCTTTCAGTGATCGTCCAGGGGACCACGATTCAATATGTCGCTAAAAAATTCCATGTGGATGATGTCTTGCTGCTCCGCCCCAAATCACCCCTGGAATATGAGTCAACCGACAAAGACACCAGTGATTTGATGGAGTTTTCCATTACCGATTCTTCCCCGGTGGCGGGCAAGCGCATCCTGGAGATGGGCTTGCCTCAGGGGGTGCTGATCGTTCTGATCCAACGGGATAACCAATTCAAAGTGCCGATGGGCGGCAGTTTTATTGAAAGTGGCGACACTTTGTTGGTTCTTTTGGATAAAACGAAATATAATGAAACGAAATCGATTATCCTTGGATCGGCGCCTTCCTAAGCGGTCACCAGCAACAGATAGGATGAGGCCGATTTGATACCCACGCGATCATCGGCAGGGGAAACGCAGTCAGACTTTTTTACCTGCCTTGATGGGAGCCACTAGGAGAATCGTTATTTATGGGCCTATAATAATGCCAGCCTTGAACTGGTGAGATTACGATAGAGGTGAAGGATCATGAAGGGTCAAAAAGGTTTCACGTTGATTGAATTGCTGATCGTTGTGGCCATTATCGGGATTCTGGCTGCGATCGCCGTCCCGAATTTCATGAATGCGCAGATTAAGGCCAAGGTATCGAGGGCCTATTCGGATATCCGCAGCATCTGTGTGGCGTTTGACATGTATGCGCTGGATAACAATGGATACCCCTATTTTGGGGGCAGTCTGTGGGGGTCGGATTTCATCTATCCCAAACTCACTTCCCCGATCTCCTATATCGCCTCCATCCCCCGCGATGTGTTTTTGAACGAAAAGGGAGGGGATATGGCCCAGCATAACCACTGGTACTACTATCCTGCCTGGAATGTCAAAGAGGTGGTGAAATCCGGCATGAATTGGGGCTATCCCGGCGTTCACGAAGCGGTCGGGCATGGCAGCGTGATGTTGGTGCTGACATCTGGTCCGGACCGGCACGAAGATATTGGTTCGCAAGGCTGGGGTATTTTGCCCTATGCTTCTTCCAACGGCTTAGTATCCGAAGGGGATATTTTCCGCTACACCCCAGGAACGCAAAGCGAAACAAAATAACAAATCTGCATCTCAATGGGACTCTTGTGTTAAAAACGCAAGAGTCCTCTTCTATGGTCCTTTCTTGTATTTTACCATCATGGGGTCATCCATTTCAGATTTACAAAGGATTGGGTTGCGATGGCCGAATTGTACAGAGAATATCGTGATTTTCCGGTGGATCCCAACGCCATCACGTGGAAACATACCATTTTGGGGATGAAATTGTTTCTGCTGGCGGGGGGATCGCTGATGTTGTGGGATGTTTCCGTGGAAGTGCAATCCCACCTCTATTATGTCAAAATGGGGGTGTTGGTGGGAGTTTTTCTCTGGATCTGCATGCTGGCCGGAGTTGCCTGGAGTCGGCATTTCCCCCGCTGGTCCTACCCGTATATCGGCCATGGGATTGTTTTCTCTTTCTTTTTGATGCAGGTTCGGATTCTGCCCTGGCCATCATTCGGATGGTATGCCTGGATTCCGTTCGGGGGTATTTTTTTATTGGCACTCCTCCAGTCGCTATCATTCAAACCAATTCTTTCGCTCCTGGGTGGGATTTGGGAAGATTGGACAAAGGCCAGTTTTGCGCTGTTCGGCGGTTTGCCGATGGTGGTTTATCTGTTCTTGAATGGAGTCCCGATTGCGTACAAACTCCCCCTGATGATTCAAACGACCTTGATCCTGCTCATCGGGAGTTTTTTGTACATGCGCAGCCCGGCTATCTGGCAACGGGCCTTCTCCCTGCTGGGGATCGCCTGGCTGTGTTTGCTGATCGCGGTCATTGGGGCCGCTTTTTACCAGAGTGGCCAGAAAATGGCGTTCTTTCCCTATCTCCTGAGCGGGAACGTTTTCCAAACCGATCTGTTCGCGACCTCTCTGGTGGTGATGGGAGCGATCCTCTCCCCGCTTTGTATTGGCCTTTTGCATACGGCCGCCATGGTGCTGGTTCGTTTCTTTGTGCGCCGGTCCTGAAGAGGCCGAGTTGGTGTTTACTGGGGAGTGCCGACATAAATCCCTCGCCCATTGGTGCCGATAAACACGCGGCCGAACAGGCGGCGGTCTCCCGCCATGCACTCCGGGCTGTTGCCGATCGGCTGGCTGTCTGAATTGATTCGCATCCACGTTTTTCCCTCATCGATCGATCGAAACACACCGGTGGTCTTATGGATTGTCCCATAGACAAAGAGAGTGGGGTACGAGGAGCAAGGTGCCGGCTTCCCCAAGGCAACCAGGTGGGACCATGCCACCTGCTCTTGCTGGGTAAAGGTGTGGCCGCCATCGATCGAGCGGAAAAGTCCGTTGTGCCCTAGGCTGACCCATACCTCTCCTTTCCGGCCCGGTACAGAGGCAAGGGTCGTTAAAAATCCTTTCTTCTCCCGAGGAAGCCGGGCGCGGGGTTCCCAGGTAGCGCCCCCATCCTCTGACCCATGTACAGTACCGCCTTCAAAATAATAAAACCAACTCCCCTCCACCCGGTCGGCAGCCAAGGGATTGGCTTTGTGCCAGAAATTACCGATGCCCCCTTGGGGTGCCCCGCTGGATTCATGCCAATGTTGTCCCCGATCCCTCGAGTACTTGGGACTATCTCCAATCGGTAATATCACGATATGGTTGGGATTGGTGGCGGAGAGGGCCACGCGGCCGTTTTGGGCAAAGGGAGTGGGTTCGAACGTGGTCCATGATTGACCGTTGTCCTCGGACCAGGCACCCGCGCTGGCGGTTCCATCGTTTTTGGAGCCCACCCGGACGATGAAACGGGGATCGGCTTCACAAAAATCAAGACCGGTTGTGGATTGAACGAGGGGCTGATCAAATCGGGTCAGCGGGAAGGTATCCAAATCGGCATGCCGGGTGCCGCTGTTATCCGCGAGCGCGGTCAAGAGGAGCGCGCCGGTGGGTGGGGCGATCATCCCAAAAACAACCATTTCCTCATGACCCGTTTCGTGGGTGAACCATTCGCAGGGCTGGGCGGTGATATCCGGTGTGTGCCAGGTGCCGAACCAATCAACCAGCCACGCCCGCCGGGGGTGGTGCGGATCCAATCCAACCTGCGCGGTGGAGGCGGCGAAATAGGCCTTGGGCCACCAAGGCACTTGAAAATGCGGGACTGAATCTTCCAACACATTGCGCCATGTCTTGCCCCCATCCTGGGAGAGATAGATGGGGTTGGAAACGCCGTGGAAGCGTTCCGCGCAGACCAGCAGGTCTGGATCGGGCTGGCTGAGGCTGATACTGCTGTACTCGCGGCCTTGCACGGGGGAACAATCCTGCCAGGCCTTGCCATTCCAGCGGTAGATCCCATTTTGTGCCGCCACGTAAAGTGTGCCGCGGGGATCCCAGGTCATGCGCTGGGGATAGCTGGGGCCCCTGGCTAACGGGCGCCAACTGGTGCCCTGATCCCAGCTTTCATAAACGCCTTCCCCCATCACACCGGCATAAAGTGGAGGGGGATCGAGCGAATTCACGGCAGAGCCAAAGCACAAGGTCCGGATTCCCTGATGTGGCATGCCGTGTGGCAGGGAAGGGATCGAATACCAGTTTTCTCCTCCATCGGTCGTTTTCCAAAGCCCGCAGGATCGCGTCCCGCAATACACCACGGCTTCATCGAAGGGATCCACCACTATGCATTCTCCCGCCCAGCGTACGGACTGATTGGCTTCAGCCTGGAAACTAAGATTGGTCTGGGTCCAGGTTTGGCCCCGGTTGGTGGATTTCAGTACCGCATGGGGTTCGGCCCAGGCGTATTTCCCACAAACCAGGTAAACCGTGTCTGGATGGCTGGGGGCAAGGGCGATTCCGTCGATTCCGTAGAGATTGGACTCTGCATATCCGATCCCATCCGTGAGCGGAATCATGCGGTCATTGGGGGCGTCCCAACGGTAGGCACCGCCGACATCGGTGCGGATATACATCAAGTCAGCCACGGCGGGATGAATCACGAGCCCCGTGACATAGCCCCCTCCTCCCAATGGGACGTTACGCCAGATATAGGGTTCAGCTTGGAGGTGGATGGAGATAATGAAAAAAAATCCCCCGGGCAATCCGTTAAGGAACACCTTGGAAATTCGTTTAAATAATGGAATAATGGAAGTACGCAATTTCAATCGTCCTATTCAAGATTATTTTTGGAAATCGAATCGGTGGTGTTCAGCCATGCCGCGACGCGGCTCAGGCCAATCGTAATAAATGGAGCCCCATGAGAACCGAGCCAGAACCATGGCTTTGTGACTATTAAAAAAACTCCATTCCCCGCGGTAAACCACGATTTTGCTCTGGAAACCCCGGATTCTATTTTCCATTGTAAACATTTTGCAAATTAAGCAAAGAGAATGTTCTCTGTGGATTCCCTGAAACGGCGAATCAGGATAGATTGAAAAGTAACCAATCCAGAAAGGAGGACGGATCAAAAAATAACACGGGTAAACAGTTTATATCTGCACGATTTGAGCATCATCAAGATTCTGAACTGCTTTGTCTCCCCCCGCCATTCTGCTTGGCGCAGGTTTCTCTGAACTCGCAACACCGGATGCCAATTGCGGTTACAGAGGCTGGAAGGGGAAGGCGTTTTCCCAAACCGGGTTGGCATGGCTCTTCCAATCTCCCCCTAGGAAGAGTTGGATGCTGACGGAACTGGTAAACTACCTGCATTTGATTACTTTTATATCCATGGAATTGTATTGACTGGCGTAATGGCATTACATCATCTAATGGAATTTGAGAAAATGTTAAAATACGAAACCGCCGAATTATTGGACGATCAACTTCTGGACGATCAACTACTTGAAATCATCGCGAAACGCATGAGCGCGATGGGGGACGTTACACGTTTGAAGATTTTGCAATGGCTTATCCAACGGGAAGAAATGTCGGTAACCCAGTTGTGTGAAGCGGTTGGTGCCCGGCCTTCCAACATTTCGCAACACCTTTCCGTGTTATTTAACGCCGAATTGGTTGGCAAGCGCAAAGAAGGGAACAACGTGTTCTATTACATCCACAGCGAAATGGTCAAAACCGTTTGCAGCGCGGTTTGCGAATCGCTCCGGACGGATTTGATGGGCAAAGGGGAATTGTTAGAGAAAATTCCAGTCCACTAACAACGTTTGGTCCGCGGTTCGAGAGACCATGACGAGAGAATCGGCTTTGGGATGGAAGCCAGGTTCGCGTGTTTTTTTGACCTCGTTCTTGTTCTCGTGAACTAGCCGTGACGGTTGAACCATAACGAAACAGCAGGTGGGATCGATCGCAGTTTCTGATTCCTTACGCTATTTCTGTGTGTTTTTCAATCCAATACGAATGATTGCAGCCAAAAAAGGCGCGAGCACCGCGCCTTTTTTATCGGGACTGGGATTGCTTGCACTCTCACGGCTGGCTTTGGTTTGGAGTATACTGGTAAAAAACGGGATGAGGATCCGCAATGATTGGTACGATGGTGGAAGTGCATTTGTTGAACGGAAAACGCTTCTTGGGCAAGGTGGCCGAAAAAGACCGGGAAGGAATTATATTGTATGGAATCCCTGTCAAAGCGCTGGAAAGTGTTCCCCCGGGGATGAGCGCGCCCGAACAAATTCGGGAGATGTTGCAAACGGTTTTCTTCCCCTGGGAACAGGTGGAGTATGTGGATATTGGCGGGGAACCGGTTGGGTTCCAAGATCTTTATTCCAGCTGGTTTAGTTCGACATTGATTGAAGATTTTTTTACAAAGATCACCCGGCTTCAATCAGAAAATGGGTGAAACCGGAAATGGGGGGGGGAAAAGCGTGAGAATCCGGGAAAACCAAACCAAACTTCCGTTTGGTTTTGGCTTTTTTGGCCGATACTAGCAAAGTACTCTATTGGATGAGGGCTTAGTAAGCCTTGAAGATAAAGATTGGGTAGAGGTTGAGATTCTTGATCAACGAAAGGAATTCGATCATGAATACAACTGTCGACGAACTCATCAAATTAAAACTTTTTTCACCGAATCACGTTCCCAGCCCTTTGTTGCTTCTGATTCTTGGATTGATCCTGTTGCTGGTAACCGTCATTTTCGGCTTTCACTATTGGCAACAGCGGGCAAAACGAGAGCAAGATTTTCATACCGAAATGGCCAGCATGGCCATGAGTCATGGCGAATGCGCGGTGCTTAGCGATCTGGTGCAGCGATACACCCTCGGTAAGCCGGTCGAGATCTTGTATTCTTTACCACTTTTTGACGAATTACTGGAGAAAGAGATGGAACGGGTGATGGTTCTGCCCCTCTCCAGTGAAGCGAAAAAGCAATATGTGGATCTACTGTACCAAATCCGCCAAAAAGCGTTTTTTAATGAGACTCCCTGCGAATTATCCCCCGCGCCTCCGGAAGGGAACCACTCTGATACCCCACCCTTGGTTTCTTGATTTTCTCCCCCCACTTCCTTAGCCGCTTGCCGGAACGGGAAATTGAAGGTATGGTATGGTTTTGCTTTACTCAATCCAAAAATCACCCGTTTTGGGGTTTTTCATTACGAATAAGGAGTCTCACTATGTCTACCCAGCCGCGAGATGTGTATATCCCAGCGGATAGTTGGCGGGTGATTGTCGATACAGCCGCCCCCACGCCGCGCGGTATGGATGCCTTCTTTGTCAATGCGTTGGAACAGTTCAAGCGTTATGCCGCGACGATTTCCGGAGAGATTGGAGATTCGATCCGGGGATGCCAAAAACATTTGGACAATTTCTTGAAGACCACCCAAACCATTGTGGAAGAAGAAGCTGGGGAGCATCCCGGCCGCTTGGGCCGGCTGCGTGAGTTTCCTTATGGAACCCAAGTCTTATCCTACCAGGTTTTCAATTACAAAAGCCGGGACAGCCTCAGCATCCGAGAAGACCGGATCGCGTTGCTGATGACCAATTATGATCTTTTTCATGAAACCATGGAATACATGGAGAAAACGGTCCATACGGGCGATTTGGGGATATTTAAAAATAGTTTTCTCTTCATCCATAAACCACTTAAACAAGCGGCGGATTTGGTGGATGACGCGATCAGTAAAATGCCCGTGCAACGGACTGCCGCATACGGAGTGAAAGCGGATCCGAACTATGTTCATATTGTAGGGACAGAACCTTGCCCAGACTTGGCGCCCGGTCTAGTTTGTCGAACCCTCAAGCCCGGCTATGCTTTTGAAGGGCGGGAAATCCAGGAAGGTGTGGTTTTTGTTGCCGCGGGGGCATGAATTTTTCCATACCACAATGAAAAAAGCCCGGTGGGTCCACCGGGCTTTTTTATGTTTGCTTTTTTACTCTTGAGTCAATACGCGGACCAGGCGGGGACACTGGAAGGGGGTATGAAAATTTGCTCCCGTTGGATGGGCGGTTGTTCAGTTCCCCAGGTTGCGAATAGATAGCCGTGGACATCGCCGTCATAAACAATCGCATCCGCGGAACCTACCCAGGAACTTTCCCACTGGTTGGCATGATTTAAGGTGTTGAAGCCCCAAAAGCGGCCAAAGGGATCGCCGAAGCAGGTGGAGGAGGATTGGCCCTCTCCATCGATGGAACAGATCGCGATACCGAACCCGGCGTCATAAGTCACTAACGATAATCCACTACGTTCCAGGAGTTGAAGCCCGGTGATGGTTTCACCTGGAAATGGGATCAGTTTCACTAGGCGGCGGCCATCGCTATGGTCGATGATCAGCGCGGCGGTGGATTGGGTTTCGCAGACATCGGCAAAGGTCAGGGGGGGAGGCGTAGATTCGGACTGAGTCCCAAACACAAAACCGAACATATCTCCATGTGTGGCCTGGAGTTCCGTCATGCCTTCTTTCGAGATCACCCATTGTTCCTCCATCTGGGTAAACACATTCCAAATCCAGCCTGAGGGATGGGCCTCGCCTTCTTCCATACCGTCATTGTGGAGATAAAGGACCTTCATCCCCGCATCATCTTCCATTGTGATGAGCTTGAAGCCAGACCGTTCTAAGAGGCTGGCGAGGGAAATGCGGTCTTCTTCAAATTCCACCGCCCGGGTAATTACTTCCCCCATGGAGTTTTGGATCACGATTCCTGCCATATTGGCCCACACGGACAATGCGGCAACCAGATGGATCCCCATCAGTAGACAGAGGTGCTTCTTCATCATGTTCTCCTTGTTTTGTCTGATAGGGGGCGGAAAGCAACAGGTCGGAGAGGCGGGAGGCATACAAAAACCCCGCGACCTCATCGACCGGGGGTAGGAACAGCAAACCCTGGTTACTCTCTCAATCCCCGAAGAGGTAACAATGATTCGCTGGCAGGTCTCCTGGCTTCCAGATGTGGCCTACTGCCTCGCCTTCTCATCCCGGGGGACAATGGCTGTTGAGGGGTCGTCTCTGGTAACAGTGG
>JAVFAP010000028.1:0-14298 GCA_034002445.1 bacterium
TGCACCGCCATCTCGATGGTGCCATAGGCCGTCAGGACAATCACCCCCAGCGAGGAATCGATTTCCTTCGCCTTCTGCAGCAGGGTCATGCCGTCCATCTCGGGCATGCGGATATCGGTAATTAAAACATCGTAGGACCGTTTCTGCAGTTTTTCCAAAGCCTCCCGGCCATCCGCTGCCAAATCCACCCGACGGGTATCGGAGGCCAAAAATTTCCCCAGCCCCTGCCGGGAATTGATTTCATCATCTGCGACTAAGATTGAATATTTCATCTGTATTTTTCAATTCGATTCATGTTATATCGGTAGGATCCCTGGATGCGAGTCCATAATTTGTCATCCAGCCTATTCATCCCGTTCAAGATAAGCCGCCCAGGAGATACCGGAGTTAGAATTATACCATTCCTCCACCCCAAGCCGTAGTGTCATAAGGGCAGTGGGCAGGGTGGAAGGATTGGAAGGGCGTAGGGGGCATCGCCTAGGGTTCCATTTCCAACAAAAACTATCCACTCCTCACTATCCACTGCTTTTCAAATAAACATGGCGTAAAGGAGGATCATGACGATGGCGAGGAGGGCAGCGAGAAAGCGGTAGTCGGCGAGGCCGCGCCAGGGTTCGCCTTGAACGGCTTCCAAGGGGTGATTCCAAACCAGGCGGCGGCTCTCCTCGGTGTGGGTGTGCGGAAACGCGAGCGAGGAAAGGACCATAATTACCGAGCCAATAGCGAAGAGGTAGAAGGCCGACATCATGAAGGGGACATTCCAGCCGGTGGTGTCTTTGTTCCAATCCAGCACAAAGATGATCAGACCCAGGACCGAACCGGAATAGAGGGTAATCTGGGCCGCGCGGGAGGAAGCCCGTTTCCATAGCACACCCCACAGAAATACGACGGTGATGGGAGGGGCGATATAGGAGATCATGGAATTGATCCCTTGGAAGACGCTCTCAAAACGGCCCAGGAGGGGAGACCATAAAATAGCCGCGATCATGGCGACAAAGGTGGCGATGCGGCCGATGTGGACCAGGGCGCGGTCGTTGGTCTGGGGCCGCCAGCGTTTATAAAGATCATAGGTAAAGAGTGTGGCGATCGAGTTGAGGGCGCCGGAGACCGTCCCCATCAGGGCCGCCAGCAGGGCGGCCGCGACCAGCCCCCGCAGGCCCACCGGCAAAAGTTCGCGGATCATGAAACTATAGGTGTCCAAGGTGTCTTTTTTGGCCATGCCATCGATGTACAGGACGTTGTTTTGCGCATAGGCCTCCTTGCCCTCGATGGAAAGGGCCTTGCCGCCGATCACCACCGTTTGGCCCTGCAAACCCACCCGTTGGGCGGGATTGATGGGAATGGTTTGCTCATCGACGATGAGAGCCGGCCCCACCTCCAGGTTTTTCATTTTGTGGATATCCATCTTGCCTTGATTGACCAGGCCCAGGCAGATCAGGCCGGGCAACACAAAAATGAAGACGGGCAGAATTTTGATAAAGCCGGCGAAGAGGGGCCCCAACCGGGCGTGGTTTTCATCCTTCGCCCCAAGGACACGCTGCACGATGGTTTGATCGGCGCACCAGTACCAGATGCCGATGACGGGGTAGCCCAGCAGGACCGAGTACCAGGGCAGGCCCGAGGGGTCATCGGCCGCACGCATGACGGTCAGCTGAATCGGATCGACCGCAGCGCTGAGTTCGGCCCAGCCGCCGATGCGGAAGTAAGCAATCGCGGTAATGCAGATGGCCCCCAAGAGAAGAATAATGGTCTGGATCGATTCGGTCACGACAACCGCCATCAAGCCGCCCACAATGGTGTAAAGGCCGGTCAGGACGGCGGTGAGAACAATACTAAAGTGGATGCCGAGACCAAACATGCCTTTCAGAACTACCGCGCCGGTGTAGAGGGAGAAGCCAATATGCAGAAAGATGGCGGAGATGATCGAGAGGACAGCCAGCCAGTCGCGGCAGGCGCGATTGTAGCGGGCTTCCAAAAAATCGGGGAGGGTGGATACTCGGCTACGAATATAGAATGGAGCAAAGAAGAGGGAGAGGATAATCAAGGTAAAGGGGGCCATCCATTCGAAATTACCATAGGCCAACCCGTTGACGTAGCCTTCCTGCGCCAGCGAAACTAGGTGAATGGTGGAGATATTGGTGGAGAAGAGGGCGAGGCCGATGATCGGCCAGGTGAGGGTGCCCCCCGCGAGGAAGTAGGCCTTCCCTTCCCCATCCTTGCCCCGCTTGCGGATGCCGACCCAGCATCCCAATCCTACAATCGCCAAAATATATACAATGATGATGATCAGATCGGCTGTTGCAATTTGAATATTCATAATGGAATTTCCTTACAGTTCAAACAAGATGATATTTATCGATTGCTATATTCCCACACCGCGTCCCGCAGCGCCACGATATTTTGGGGTGGGACATCGGGCAGGATATTGTGAACGGGATTGAAGACAAAGCCGCCACCGGGCGCGAAGGTTTCGAGATTTTGACGCACATGCGCCTTTACGGCCTCGGGGGTGGCGTGGTTGAGAATGTGTCGAGTATCGCAGCCGCCCCCCCAGAAGGTGAGATCCTTGCCAAAATCGGCCTTGAGTCGCACGGGCTCCATGCCCTTGCATGATGTTTGAACGGGATTGATGATTTCAAAGCCTGCCTCGATCAGATCGGGCAACAGGGGCCGGATGCCGCCGCAGGAATGCAGGAAGGTGTGCATGGAACTATGGCGTTTGACGTAGGCGCAGAGTTGGGCGTGTCGTGGCTTGAAGAGGCGGCGGTACACGGCCGGTGACATGAAGGGGCCAGAGTCCATGCCCAGGTCATCACCGAATCGAATGATATCGGCGCAGTCGCCGACAGCGCAGCAGACCCTTTCCAAGGTGGCCAGGTGGCGCTCTAACAGCGCGTCCAGCAGGGTTTCAACCTGGGTTGGCTGGGTAACCAGATCCATCAGGAATTGATCGATCCGACGGAGAAAGGTGCCCCATTCGAAAAGGTTGCAGCCGACGACAATCATCAAGGCTTTATCGGTCGTTTCCCGCAGGTGCAGGGCATGGGCACGCAGTTGATCCCAAAAGCCGTCCTCGTGGGCGTGGTCCCAGGGGCTATGGACAAAGGCCGCCCATAGGACCTTGCTCATCGCCTCGCCCAGGGTTTTGTAGTCGGACGGATAACCGTGAATGAAGGGGAAACAGGTTTGGTCAAAAAACATGGCCCCAGCTGGCATGGCCGCGATAGGGGTGCCATCAGCCGCATGGGCGGTCCAGCCGCCCGTGGCGTTTTTCCGCGGCTGAAACCAGGCGGGATAAAGAGCTGGGCTTTGATCCGGCAAAGTGACAGGGACCCATTCGGCTGGACTGGTATTGAACGCGCGGCCAATATCCAGCACATCCGCGCCAAACCAGGCGAGAAGCGCTTCATCCGGCTGGGCCAGTTGCTGAACCACGTCATACACCTGCGTGGGCTGAACATCCAAACCCAAGTACTGGACCAGCCGGTTGTTGGCGACGGCGGAGATGCCGGAACTGGGGGTGGAGCCAAGATCCACCGGGACGTGGTCGGGCTCGCGATGGGCGATGGCCTGCAGTACACGTTCGCGGGAGGTCATCGGTAGCCCTGCTTGGTCAGTTCGACAACGTTGGCCGCGTTGGATTTGTCGATGATCGCCGCACCCGCGTCCATCGAAGAGGGCTCGAGGCCGTAGCGCAGATAGAGCGCTAGTTGAATGACCGGGTAAAAGCCCTGCATGTAGGGCTGCTGATCGATGGTGCACCGGATAATGCCGGCCTGGATGAGGCGGAGGGTATCCGGGGAGAGGTCAAAACCCGCCGACCAATAGCCCTTATCTTTGTAATGCGTTTCGATCGCCAACCCCGCCGCTTCGGTATCGGCCTGACCGGTGCCGATGACAATACGGATATCGGGATTGTCTTTCAGTACCTGGGCGATCTTTTCTGCCCCGGCCTTGGATTCATTGCCGGTGACCAGAACGGTCCAGCGCACATTCTTTTGTTGAAGAATTTCCTGTTCGCCGCGCAGGCGGTCATCCAGGGCAGAAACGCCCTCGTCGTGCTGGGTCATGAGGACATGGCTTTTTTCTGGAATGAAGGGCAAGAGGGTGGTAGCAAGTTTTTTTCCGGCTTCGTAGTAGTTTTGATTGACGGTGCTGAGGCGGGCGTTGGGGGTGGAGTGATCATCCACATTGAACGCCACCACAGGGACACCCTGCTGCATGGCTTCGGCCACGACTGTGTCAAAGGCGACCGGATCAATAATATTCAGGGCGATGCCGTCGTAGCCATCCTTCACCGCCTGGCGGACCATTTCGGCCTGAGCTTTGACATCCACACCCAGGGTACCGATGAAGTCACTTTGGACGTTCATCAGGCAGGCGGCGTCTTCCATCCCTTTTTGGACTGGTTCGAAGAATTTCGCCTCGACCACACAGGTGATGAAGGCCAAGCGCAGTGGTTTGGCCTGGGTTTCCTGGGCTTGGGCCTGGATCGCCTGGCCGCAGAGCAGAGTGAGTGCAAGGACCAAGTTCAGTAGACGAGAGGTGCGTTTTGCCATCACGGTCATTCTCCTTAAAAAATGATGATTATCCCAATTCAAATGTCGTTACGCCAAAGATAGACTGAATTTCCATGGCGGGGGCATCCTGTGTGTACATGCGGGCGGTGCCGAAGACGTTGCGCATGTCATAGGATTCGGCCAGCGCCATGGCGGCAGAATTCACTTCGGGGACGTCCAGATAAACAGGCTCGCCATTGGATTCCAAACACAAGGCGCGGTAGAGTACATCGGCAATTTGCGCATCCTCCGCGAATAAGGGGCCGATTTTATAGCCCGTGCCGCAGGAGCGGATGATCCCGTAGCCGCGCAGTTGGGTTCCATCCCACTTAGCGTAGCCCTTGGTGTTGGGCATGTGCAGCCAAGCGCGCAGGAAGCGCTCACGGGGTACGGGAAAGTGGCGGGTGTCATAAGCCAGGATTGGATCGAAGGGGACAGTCCGCAAATCCACCAAACCGGGGGAGGGTTCGCCGGCAAAGCGGTTCTCGAAGCGGATATTGCTATAGGCCAGGCGGAAGCCGGATTTTTTGTAGTTGTCTTGCTGCGCGATGACGCCATCGAGGCCAATATTGCGGCCTTGGAGATAGGTCATGGCATGGTTCCACAGCGCGATCCCGTAGCCCTGGCCGCGGTATGCGGGCTTGACGATATAAAAACCGATAAAGCCAAACTCGGCGCCGTAGGCCACGGCGGAGATGGAGGCGATGGGTTCGCCATCCCGTTCACCGATAAAAAAACCGTCGGGATCGGTCTCGTAGAAGGCTTGGGCGTCGTGCGCGCCGGGGTTCCAGCCTTCCTCCGCCGCCCAGGCGACCGCGAGATCCAAATCGCGGCGCGTCATGCTTCGAATCGTGTAGGTTTGCATCATGACGGATCCTTTGGAAATAATCAGATCGAATTACACCAGTTTGAAATTTCACAGGGCGGTTGTAAATGGATTCATCCCATTTCAACTCTAAAATTTCTGGTTGTCTGATTGAATTATGCAACCGCAAAAGAACAATCCCGCGGAAGAAGACGCGGGATTGTTGGTTTTGTCTAGCGCGAGGGGAGGGTTAGAGAAGTTCCCAGCCCTTGCGGTATTCTTTGGTGACATACTGGTTCGCTTCCTTGTTGTTGAGGAAGCGCATGGCGGGGCCATCCCAAAGCAGTTTTTGGTTGGGATAGCGGAGGGAGACGTTACCCATCACAACCCACTCGGTCAGGGGGCCGGCGTGGTCGAAGTTGGAACTGGTGACGGAGCCGGTTTTGCAAGCGCGAATCCAATCGATCTTGTGCATGCGGTCCGCGTCAGGCTTGTTATTGGAGTTGAGAACAACCGGCAGACGGGGCAACATGGGAATGGGTTTTTTATAATCGGGAACCCGCTCGCCATCGACGATGAGCCAATTTTCGCCTTTCTCACCTTTCATAATTAGAATTCCATTTTCGCCGATGAAAAGGGTACCGCTGCCGTCGCTGAGGAGTTGATCCTGATTTTTGACGGAGGCGGGGAGTTTGGGTTTCAATTTGCCATCGTACCAGTAGAGGGTGACGGGGCCAAAACCGGGGCGTTGGGGAAATTCATACCGGATAATGGATTCAGTGGGGTAGGTCTGGGTGTTGGCCTCTTTGAGATGCAGGCACTCGACGCTCGTCGGAAATTCCAGATTCAGCGCTTTGACAACCGGGCTGAGGTTATGGCAGGCGATATCGCCGAGGGCGCCGCAGCCATAATCCCACCAGCCGCGCCATTTGAAGGGGCAATAGCCCGCGTTGTATGGACGCACGGGGGCGGGGCCCAGCCACAGATCCCAGGCGAGGTGGTCGGGAATGGGCTGTTCGGGCAGAGCGTCAGAAATTCCCTGCGGCCACCAACCGATGGGGCGATCCGTCCAGGAGTGGACTTCGAGGACCTGGCCAATGAGGCCCGACCAGATGAGTTCGGCGGTTTCGCGGTGCATTTCCGTGGCCGCGCCCTGATTACCCATCTGGGTGGCCAGCCCGTATTTCTGGGCGGTTTCGCGGAGGGTTCGGGCTTCAAACACAGTATGGGTGAGTGGTTTTTGGACATAGACATGCTTACCCATCTCCATGCAGTGCATCGCCGCGATGGCGTGCATGTGGTCCGGGGTGGAGATGGTGACCGCGTCGATCTCAGGGCATTCTTCCAGCATCAAGCGGAAGTCCTTGTACTTTTTGGCGTTTTCATAACGGCGAAAGGCGCCCGCGCCGCTGTTCCAATCCACATCACAAAGGGCGATGATGTTTTCGCTGTTGCATCCATCCACATCGCTATACCCCTTGCCGCCAACGCCGATGCAGGCGATATTCAATTTTTCGTTGGGTGATTTAAAGCCGCTTTTGGCCAAGGTGGTGGTACGAACCGGGGCGGTCGTACATCCGGCAGCGGCCATCGAGGCCGCGGAACTCATTAGAAACAAACGACGTGAAAATTTTGGAGTGCTCATTTTCTCCCCTTCACCATATCAAGGATGTGGGTTGATCCGGGAAACGAGCACGGCCTTCCATAAGAAAAGCACCAAAGCCCAACTTCGAAATCCTATGAATGTACTCATGTCACGGATGAACCCTGTTTGCGTTCGACCATACCACATTTTGCTCAATTTCATAGGCATCGCACCCACTTTTTTCCAATCTGTATTCAAATGAATCCCGCAGTGCCGAGTTTGAAGAGGTGAACCTCGTTCCGCAATTTTTAAAAATTTCGCTGGTCACCGAGCCCGCCACCATGGTAGAATAGGAGAAAATTTTCCGAGGTCGCGTGGTATGAAACGGAAGGCGTTTACCCTGATCGAGTTGTTGATTGTCGTCGCCATCATTGGCATTTTGGCGGCGATCGCGGTTCCAAATTTCATGAATGCCCAGATCCGGGCCAAGGTGGCCCGCAGTTATGCGGATATGAAGGCGGTTGGGACGGGGATTGAATCCTTGCGGGTGGACAAGGGGGTGATGCTGGTGGATTTGTGGGATGATGATTATGACTGGGCCACGGAGCGCATCCAGACAATTTTTGGGGGTGCGGGATTCAAGGCGAACCAGTTGCAGCGCACCAGTGAGGATGTGTTCGCGCCGTTGACGACGCCTGTGGCGTATCTCTCCAGCATCCCGGAGGATCCGTTTATCGAAAAACTGGGGGTGGAGGTGCATGGGGGCAACAATGTGGTATTCCGGCATTATATCTATGGAGATTTGGAAGTGCTGGACGCAGACATCGGGGGCTTTTATATCCCTGCCTACAACCCCAAGCAGAATACCAACAATCTGCATGGCGTGCGGCCGCTGCGGACCTTTGAGTGGGTGCTGTTGGGGTTTGGGCCGGATGGAGATATGCCCAGCGCCACCTGGGGCGTGCCGTATGACGCGTCCAACGGCCTGCGGTCAAATGGGGAGTTGGTGATCCGATCCGGCGGGGGAACGCAATAAATTTTGGAAGGAGTCCGCTCATGACTGAGGACATGCGCTCTGTTTTAGAAACGTTGTTCAAACTATTTCTTTATGCCTTGTATATGGGGATCGCAATTTTGTTCCTGTGGTTAGTGGTCATTCTTCTTGGCGGCGAGGCAATCCGCAAGTTTCATGGCTCGATGTTCGGATTGCCCCCTCATGAGATCATGTATATCAACTACATGCTCCTGGGTGCGACCAAAGTGGCCGTATTGCTGCTCTTCGGCTGTCCCTGTCTCGCCATCAAGATTGTCCTGCGTCAGAACAAGACAGCCTCAAAAAATTGAGATATCTGATCTGCGTTCCGACCATCCGCAACGGCTAAAAGAAGACAAACATCGAAACAAAAAATCAGGATGGGGATTGGCATTCCCCATCCTGATTTTATTACTGGATGGCTTTGTTTCTACCGCAGTTCTTGCCAGGGCTGGGTGGAGACCGACGAGGGGAACGACAAGGTGTTGCTTGCAGTCAGAACATGAAGAAAATACGTTTGTTCCAATGAATGCGTTCCATCGATCACCGCAAGAATACTGACCATGGCACTAGAAGCCCCCGCCGGGACATCCCATTGCACATGACCATCCGCATTAATGGTCATGCCTGCCGGGCCATCCATGATGTAGTAATCAACCCGCACCCCTTGGGGGACGAGCAAGTCCACATCATAGGCATACAAGATTTTCTCATACGCGAAGCGGGGGGGAGTTGTGTAAAAAATATAGGGGTTGTGTTCCACGCCATTGGTATTGTCTTCAGGCAATGCCATCACGGAGAATTCCTGGATCGCTACATTTTCTTCCAGGGGATACGCATCCCCACTCTCATCATGAATGGATTCTGTCAGAAGAAGAACCACGTTGTGAGACCCAACTTGAGCGGCTTCCGGGGTCCAGGTAATAAATCCCGAATCCGGATCGACCACCATGCCATCCGGCCCTTCCAGCAGGTGCCAGGTATAGAGAAGACCTTCAACATCGATAGACGGATCGGTGTTGTTATCCGGGAAGACGCCCATCCTTAAATCCGCATCGAATATCCTGGGAAGATAGAAATACACAACGCCTACCGTGGCATCAGCATCCGGTTTGGAGACAATCACGGGCGGGGTGTACCCAAAACCAGGGCTGGGCACCACCGTCAGCACGGTAACGGGAGCAGAGCAAAGTCCATCTTCATCCACGGCTAAAACCGAGACTTGCAGTGGACGCCCGTTTTCCAATCCGGTTATGGTAAACGAGCGGATATCCTTCTCCACCGTAACATGATCGTCATGAATGGTCAGGAAATCTTCATCCGAAAAGAGAATGGTGAAGAATTTAATCTTCTCAGGGTTCGCGTAATCCCATTGGATGGTGAAGGATTCGTTCCCCGCTCCAACGGCAATTTGAGTAACCGGATCGGGATGATTGCCATTATCAACCCAGAGCCGAGAAGCGGAATAGACGATAGCACGGCTGTTTTTTCCATCATCAACTACAATCATCAGATAATAGTGTCCAGGGATGATGTCCGCTTGATTGGTATCCAGGACAAGACTGTTGGATTGCTCATCCTCCGCAACCGAAGTGAGGAGAAAGCCTTGCTCATCCTGGCGGCTGTTCACCAAGTAGAAATGAACCATGGCGTTGTCGTCGTGATCTTCATCCACCCAATTGACTTGGTATTGGCCAGGCGTGCTGGTTTCTTCGATCGACGTGATTTCCACGCGGGGCGCATGATTTTGCCCGAGCAGTTCGACTGAATACTCACCCAGGGTTTCCGCATTGCCCAGGGTGACCACGTAGTGCCCCGCGGAGGGGAGATGACAGAAGAAGTAAGCCTCTTGGGCTTCGGGATTAAAGCGGCTGAAACCGACCGCATCCGCAAATCCTTGCGGGAGAAATCCTTCGTCAATGGGCAAACTTTGACCGTTGGGCAGGGTCAGAGAGGCGTCCACAAAGGTCACCTCGGTGTTAGCATAGGTGATGCGGAAAATGGCCGCGGGAAGCGAGGCGGAGAGATCAAAGCCGGTAACCGGTTCCCCAGCCGGGCTGAATCCAAAGGGCCGCAGAGCGCCAGAACGATCCGCTTTATCCAATCGAGTCCAGTTGGTCATGAATTGCATGCGAACATCGCGTTCTTCAGAGTAGAAAGGTTGGTTAAACGCTGTTTCCCATGCAGGCTGGGCTGCTTGCTTGGTTGTAAAACTAAAATCTCCGTTGCTGAATTTAAAGCCAACACTGGCCTTCACCGCGGGGATCGCCGGGGTGCAGATTTCAGGGACGCATACATCCGAGCAGCCACTGCACCAGCGCCAGGGCTTACTCCAGGTTGGACATGGATAGGCATAGGGGACACAGGCGCAATAACTGGGTGTACAAACTTTGGGGATGGCAGGGGTGAGGGTGATAGAGACGCTACCGCTGAAATCGGTGTTATAGAGTGAGGCTTTGGCATCCGCCAACGAATACCCCCCCACGATGGGGACATACCCCGGGATCTGCAAAAGACCTTGGGCACTGCCAGAAACCCCGCTGGAGTTGATCCCTGCCGAGAATTTGGCAATGAAAATCTCCTTAAAATTCGCCTCGGCTCCAACGGCGATATTGTAGGGAGGACGGTAAGAAAAACTGGCTTCCCCGGTCTTCATCCCATACAATTTGGCTGTGGCGTTAATATCGATCCATCCATTGGCGGGCTGGATGGTTCCGGCCGCATCCACCTCGAACGTATAGGTACTGCCAATCTCCGGACCTCCCACAATCCCCAGGGAGCCCGTTAACTTGAATTGGCTAAAATTATTGATATTTTCGCCTTTCACCCCAATGGTGTTCAAGTAGGCAGAGGTGTTGCCCAACGGGATTTTCAGGCCATCCGCCGTGATGGCGAACATGGTCAATTGGCCATGGACGATTTCCAAACTGCCGGAAATGGTAGCTGGATTCTTGGGATCCGCCCCCAAGCCGGGCACGGTCATAGCGGCCCCACCGCCGAGTTTATCCTGTTGGGGGTAATACTCGACATAGGTGTTCTTCACACCCACCTTGCCGACTTCGAAATCCGGCAAGTTGATCCGTCCGCCAAGGATCGTCACGCCCGATTCACTGATCGAAAACTGGGCCGCAACCGTCAGATCCACGGGAAAAGCCACACTCGCAGTGGCGATAAAGACGCGAGTGGACGGATCATAACTGGCGTCGGTGATACTGGCGGCCAACCCGGCATAGGTAAAAGTCCCGCTTTCCAGCGTGATCGACGTAACCTTGGACTGGCCCGAAGAAGCATCCACCGCAATTGTGATATTTTCAAAGACCAGTTGTGCTGTATTGGCGACGCTATTTACTTCAATCCGTTCATAGGTACCAGAAACGTTGCCATTTAGAATATCGCTCAGATCAAAGGATTGCGCCTGACCAGAGAAGGGCAAGCATCCCCAAAAGCAAATTCCCACCAATAAAATTCCGAAAACACGTTTTCCTGTTTGCTGTTGCATATTTAACCAATTCTCCTTGTGACTTAGATTTTAGATCGAGTGTGAAACATTACAGTAATCGTTTCAACTTTTCAAGCAAAACAGAGGATTAATTTCTGTGTTCATCCCATTGGATTTCAACTTCTCATCGCATGGACATCGTATATTGGATTTATATACAATTCTCTCAATTTCGACATTGATGGCTGGACAAATGCCCCGGTGAACTTGCCAGGTTTTTGGGTTTATGCGAATGTAAGTGACTCTATGCGCGCACAGGAGTCGATGAATGATGAAATTATACCTTGTCTTTCTGCCCATTTTGATTGTTCTTCTCAGCCACGCGGCGAATGCGTCTCCCTTTGAGCAAGCCAGGAAACATGGGCTGCAAGCGAGGCAGGCGCTTCTGCAATGCCGGGATTATGTGCGGGGCTGGCTGGGACATCAGGACCGCCAGAGTTTGCTCATCCCACGCAATTTGACCAATTCTCCATATTGGAACGCGCAGGACGCGGCGGCCGATAATTATCCCTTCATGGTGCTCACCTGCGCTCTGATCGACCGCCCTCTGTTCACAACCCTGATGCCCGCCATTCTGGAGGCGGAACAGCGGCGGACCAACCGGGTGGATGCGTTGCCTGATGATTTTTCCTTTGCCACTCAGCAGTTCCGAACCGAAGAGATTGATATGCCTCACCTGATTTTTGGTGGGTCTGAATACGCCAAGGATGGGCTGATGCCGCTGACCGAATGGCTGGGCCCCAGCCCGTGGCAAGCACGCATGCAAGGGATCATTGATAGCATCTGGAAGCATGCGGCGGTGGAGACGCCGTACGGTTCCCTCCCCTCCTTGAATGCCGAAATCAATGGCGAGCAGATGCAGGTCCTCTCCCGACTGTACTGGATGACCCGGAATGAAAAGTTCAAAGAATGGGCGTTTCGGCTTGCGGATTATTACCTGCTGGCTCATTTGCCCACCGAGCAACCCGAACTGCGCCTGCGGGACCATGGCTGTGAAATCATTAGCGGCCTATCGGAAGTGTATGTGATCGCCCACCATGCGGATGAAGCACGGTATAACCAATACAAGCCCCAAATCCACAAGATGCTGGATACCATTCTGCAGAAAGGCGCGAACGCAGACGGGATGTTCCCGGATGTGATCAATCCCCAGACCGGTGAGGTATTACGCAACGAAATTTCCGACAACTGGGGGTATAACTACAATGCCTTTTTAACCATTGCCCTGCTCGATGGGGTGGAGGCGTACACCAAGGCGGTGGAACACGCTTTATCCAACATCCACAAATACAGCGAATATCCCTGGGAACGGGGCAGCGCGGATGGGTATGCTGATTCCATCGAGGGAGCGCTCAACCTGCTAAACCGCATCCCGAACGCTTCCGCCGAGTCGTGGGTGGAAACCAGCATGGCGATCATGCTGGGGAAACAGCGCTATGACGGAATTATCGAAGGCTGGCATGGCGATGGCAATTTTGCCCGGACCGCGCTGCTCTACGCGTTGTGGAAGACGCAGGGTGTCCATACCCCGGCTTGGCGCGCGGATCTCTGCCTGGGAGCGGTACAGCAAGAGGGCGCACTGTATCTCTTTATCCAATCCGATTGGGACTGGCGTGGGCCGATCCACTTTGACCGCCCCCGTCACAAGGCGTATCTGCACATGCCCGCGGATTACCCCCGGATCAACCAGTTCCCCGAATGGTTCACGGTAGAAACAGAGAAAAATTATCTCCTACAAATCAATGATACGGACCTCATAACGATCACCGGCCGGGATTTGTTGCAGGGGTATGTGACCGAGACCAAACGGGACAACCCAGTGCGGATGACGGTAAAAAGAAAATAGGGGGTGGTGCAGATCGCTCCAGTTTTCCATCCGCTAACGCGGATTCCCCGCTTCGCTATTCAGGGGCGCGCTGTCAGCGCTTTATGACGGATGGGGTGGTTACGTTTGTGTTTTGCTATTTGAGTCTACCCGCCGCATCCATACTTTATTAATATATATTCATAGTTAGACGTGGTGGGCTACACGCCTTCGGCGTTTTGAGCCTACCCTACGATCCGCGCGGATTTTTTCATAATGCATAGCAGGGTTCGGGAGTTGGGGGGAGATAGGGTTGGTGCGGCGTCGCTCCAGCGTTCCATCCGATGGCGCGGATTTCCCGCTTCGTTATCCAGGGGCGCGCTTTCAGGACTTTATGACGGATGGGGTGGATTTCTGAAACGATATCGTACAAGCCTCTTCATCACCCTGGGGGATGTTAATTTTCAGGAGGTTGGTACTCTGGATTTTTTTGTCTGGGAATCGGGGCCTTGATGGCGTATTGCCAGGCTTTTAAACGGGCATGGAGTTCGTCCCGCTTTGATGGAAGCGTTTGGGCTAAATTGGTGGTTTCGCCGGGATCGTCCTGGATATTGTAAAGTTCCAAAGTTCCCTCTTCGAAGAATTCAATCAATTTGTAGTCGCCCAGACGAATCGCACTGGCGGGAGTGGTGCGCCAGGGACCGATCCCATCCTTATAGGATTCCAAATAGGCGGGAAAATGCCAAAAGAGGGCTTCGCGGGGTATTTCGCCCCGCTGTTCCAGCAGGGGCAGGAGGTTTTGGCCATCCAGCACCTGGCCGGGGAGGTGCTGATCGCCCATCATAGCCAGGAAAGTGGGGTAAAAATCAATGCCCATCACCGGGGTTGCACATCGGCTGCCCGCCTGAATCCGGTTGGGCCAGCGGACAATCAGAGGTTCGCGAATACCGCCCTCGTAGAGCATGCCCTTGGCGCCACGCAGGGGATGCATGGAGGTAATGGGGCCGAATCCC
>JAVFAP010000029.1:0-14168 GCA_034002445.1 bacterium
TTCCTGAATTGTCTTGACATGATCACTCGATTTTTCTATAAAGGAGAGAATCGAATCATCCGAAATTTCGGGGAGTTAAAGGATTTATGAAACGAAAAGGTTTTACGCTTATTGAACTTCTGATTGTTGTGGCCATCATCGGGATCTTGGCCGCGATCGCGGTGCCGAACTTCTTGAATGCCCAGCAACGGGCACGTTACGCGCAAGTCATCTCGAACATGAAGGCGTTGAGCACGGCGATGATGACCTACCAGACCGACTGGACCACCTTGCCCTTGCACCATCCCGCCCACGTTACCAATATCTGGGGGAATGCGCTGACCACACCGGTTGCCTATATCGCATCCGAACCGATTGATATCTATCAGTCCTACGCCAATTCCCAATCCAAGATGTATGGGGACTCGGGCGCGCGGCCGGTGCTGCACCCCGAGCCGTTCTACACGGTTTCCGCGGGGGCGTATGGGCACCCGGCGTTGGATGGCGATATACCCGCCCCAGGCACAGGCAACGACTTGACTCTGCGCTTTATCGATGCGCCGGAACTACGCCAGAAAGCGTTGTCGCAGTATAAATCTGGTCGCTATATCGTCAGTATCGGCCCCGACATGGTCCACAACTATCCAGGGACCTATAACATCACCAACGGGCTGATGAGTTCCGGCGATATCATCTGGGTTATCCCTTGATCGCCTGTCGTATTCATTCTTGTTCTAGCGATGAAAGAAATTGGATCGTTTTGATCCTTGAAACCAATCTTTTTTGAAGGAGACGTGTGAATGTTAGGAAAACCGCTGAACTATTTGCTGCTCGGCTTGTTCTGCTGTTTCTGTATTGCCTCCACGGGGCAGGCAGGAATTCAGTACAGCAACAATTTTGAAAACCCCAGCAGCACCGATGTGCAAGAAGCGTGGCCGGAATGGATCAAGTTTGATGGCGCCACGGATATGAAAGCCGTCAACGGACGGATCGAATGGTACGGGGGCGGGAACAATGTCCAATGGATTCGCTTGGACAAGCAACTGCCGCAGGAATATACCTTCGAGTTTGATTTCTTCACTCAGCAAGGCGTCAACGGGCGTTTTTCGGTATGGCCGATCGTGAAACCTGGGGAAAGCATCTTTGAACGGCACAACTATTTCCTCCGGGCCAACACCCATTATTTCAATGGGGCGGATACGGTTCCCAGCGAAGGGCCGCGTGATTTTACCCTCCCGGTTGGTTCCGCTCCGCACCGTTTGCGCTTTGAAGTCTCAGGCGATCATGTGGTCTTTCTCTACAAGGATCGTGGCGAAGGGGGCTGGATTCTGGTTGATGAGCGCGATTTCCCCGCCTTTGGCGAAGATCCCCGCTATATCCAATTGGGATTCAACCATGATGGGGGCGATGCGGGACTTCACTACGTCGATAATATCGTCGTAAGCTACATCGAAGAAAACCTCTTCAATTACAAAAACAGCTTTGATAATCCTTCCAGCACCGATGTGCAAGAATCCTGGCCGGAATGGGTGAAATTTGCCGGCGCCACCGATATGAAAGCCGCGAATGGCCGGATCGAATGGTACGCTGGTGGCGGGAATGCTCAGTGGATCCGTTTGGATAAACAACTGCCTCTGAATTTCGTCATGGAATTCGATTTCTTCAGCCAGTCTGGCATCAATGGGCGTTTTTCCGTATGGCCGTTGGTCAAACCGGGCGAAAGTATTTTTGAGCGGCACAATTACTTCCTGCGGGCCAACACCCATTATTTCAATGGGGCGGATACCGTCCCCAGCGAAGGGCCGCGTGATATGACTTTACCTGCAGGTTCTTCTCCGCACCGTCTGCGCTTTGAAGTGACGGGGGACCATGTGGTCTTCTTGTTCAAAGACCGGGGCGAAGGAGGATGGATTCTGGTGGATGACCGCGATTTCCCGCCCTTTGGTGACGATCCCCGCTACATCCAGCTGGGCTTCAACCATGATGGTGGTGATGGCGGCCTCCATTACATTGACAACATCGAAGTCCGTGGTTTGTCCTCGGAACGTGCGGAAGTCAGCCGGGATATTCAAGCCGAAAAGTTTGAAGGCGGCGTTCCGTTTGATGTCAATCTGTTGATCACTGTGACGGGGACGGTTCCCTCCATCAGCGTGACCGAAGATTATCCCGATGGCTGGACCGTCACGAACATTTCCCATGGCGGGACACTTGTCAACGGCAAGATCATCTGGAATTTCAGCAACCTGAGTGAAACCACGACGTTAAGTTATACCGCCACACCCCCCGCGTTGAACCGCACCCGCATGGCTGATTTCTCCGGGTCGGTTGGTTCGGGAGATGAAGAAGAGCGGATTACCGGAGACAGTTCGATCGCTTTGCTTCTGCCCTATCTCTATCGCGAAGCGGTTGACTATGACTTCAGTGGCAGCCCGGTGAATGGCAAAAACTATCCCACCGAGACTGAATTCAAGGGCCGTTATGCGGAAGGCATGGATGGGATTCCCAGCACTGTTGTCTATAGCCGGCCGACGGGCAATGGATCCTTACCGGCCATCGATACCGTCTTCAATTTCCCGGCGGGAGCCGATTTCCATCAGGCCAATCCCCAGTTTAATTTGGGGGCAGCGTATGTTTTAAGCGGCTACCGTGATGATGGCGAGATCAGCCTGGAAAAGGGTGCCAGTGACAGCGGGACAAACGTTGGCGGCCTGAGCCCTGGCGACTGGTTCCGTTATACCTTTGATTTTGGTGATACCGCGAAAGTCTTGATGGTCAACGCCCTGATTCAAGCGTGGGCCCAGAATCCGAATGTGATTATCGATTTGTATGTCGATAACAAGTTCAAGGGCGAATATGTAGCGCCAGAAACTCCAGGGAACGCGTTTACCATGTTCTCCGTTGGGCCTTTTGAAGTGGGCGCGGGCGTCCATTCGCTCGTTCTGGCGGTCCATTATTGCGAAATCGACGACACCGGCCACATCGCGGGGATCGGCCGCATGGAAGTGGTCACGGTCAGCGGGATCGGGCAAGTAACCCGGACCTTGACCGCCGATGGGTTCTTTGAACCAGCCAATCCGTTGACGGTTTCCTTGAAAGCCGAAGCCAAATATGGAACCTACAAGCCCTACATTGAAGAAAATGTACCCAGTGGCTCGGTGGTGACGGCCATCAGCGATGGCGGCCAGCAAGTCGGGAACAAGATCATCTGGGATCTGGATCCGATCGAAACCACCAAGACCGTGACTTACACGGTGCAAGCTCCGGAAGGTGCCCGCTTCCTGCTCTTCAGCGGGTTCTGCGATATCGGGCTGCCCCTAGCCGATCGTATCTATGGCGACACCAGTGTAACCAACCAGGTGTGGCTGTTCGGCAAAACCCTGACGAATGTGAAGACCGATGCGTTTGCCGGATCGTCTTTACAAGCGCCGTGGGAAGAGCACTACGGCACCGACCCCAGTTTGGCTACGGATTACACCGATGGCGTCGTGATCGAGGTCGCCGATGGGACTCTGTTATTGGAAGTCGATATCATGGGTGTCGATGGCAAATTCGATGAATATGCCAACGGCCGCCGTGCTCCGATGATTGTCCGGACTGATATTCCGACCGGGGATTGGCGCATGGAAGCGGACGTCAAAATGGTTGACGCTTACTTCCAAACCAATTTTGCCGCCGGGATGGTGGTCGCGTATAACGATAACAACGACACCGATATCTCTGGGGACGAATACCTGTTCGGTTTCTACCAAGGTGTGATCCAAGTGGAACATACCAATGTGGGTAACCGTGGCAACGTCTACTACCACAATTACGCCGATGAATTCGAATGGTTCGACGCGGTCGAGAATGGCGATGTCCATGCCCGCTTTGGTGTGTCCAAACGGGGTGAACAGCTTATCTTCAGTGTCAAACTGCCGAATCGGCCCTGGCAGCTGATCGGGGCTCCGGTCACCGAAACCCGCCAAGCCACCCGCGTGGGATTTTATATGAAGATTTGGGGCAATGAAAACTTCTGCACCGTTTCCTTCGATAACTTCCAATTAGCGGAGTTGGATCTCTTTGTGGGTGTTGACGCCTGGCAGCTGTACTAAGCGGAACGCACTTTTCATTTCCTTTCCCTTTTTGTTGGGGCGCGCATACGGCGACGTATGCGCGCCTTCTTGCGTCTGTCCCCCTTCCCCCATCCCTACACAGCCTTCCGGATTTCTCCGAGAATCAAGAAAGTCATGAGGAATCACGGGAGGTAATCCTCTGTGAGTGGAAAAAGATTTTTCTTGATTTTACTGAATTGTCTTGACTTTAGAATCATTTCTTTCTATAACAGTGGTAAGAATTCTTTCGATCAATGGGGGAAATACGGATTATGAAGAAAAAAGGTTTCACGCTGATTGAACTGCTGATTGTTGTGGCGATTATTGGTATTCTGGCTGCGATCGCGGTGCCCAACTTCATGAATGCCCAGCAGCGGGCGCGGTATGCCCAGGTTATTTCGAACATGAAGGCGCTTAGTACCGCCATGATGACCTATCAGACCGATTGGTCTTCGATGCCGTTGCACCACCCGCAGCATCTTACCAACATCTGGGCCAATGCCCTGACAACGCCGGTTGCCTATATCGCGACGGAACCGATCGATGTCTATCAATCGTATGCCAACTCGCAATCGAAAATGTATAGCGATCCGCGTGCCCGGCCGGTCTTGCACCCCGAGCCTTTCTATACCGTGTCGGCGGGGGCGTATGGACATCCTGGGTTGGATAAAGATATCCCCAAACCGGGTACGGGGAACGATTTGACCCTGCGCTTCATCGATGCGCCGGAATTGCGGCAAAAAGCCCTGACCCAATTCAATACAGGGCGCTACATGGTCAGTATCGGCCCGGATTTGATCCACAACTATCCGGGGACCTACAACATCACCAACGGCTTGATGAGCTCGGGCGATATCATCCGGGTGGTGCCTTGATGCGCCATCTAAGCGTACACATTAAGTAATTAATCTAAATCCTTCGGTTTAGATATACTATTTTGAGAGGAGATGTACGAATGTTGAAAAAACTAATGGTACAACGTGCATTGGTGGGGCTGGTGTTGTTCATGCTTATGGCGACAACCGGGTATCCCGCCGTACAGTACAGCAACGATTTCGAGAATCCCAGCAGTACCGACGTACAAACCGCATGGCCGGAGTGGATCAAGTTTGAAGGCGGCACGGATATGAGAGCCGTCAATGGGCGGATCGAGTGGTATTCCGGCGGGAACAACCAACAATGGATTCGCCTGGATCAGGCTGTGCCAACGGATTACAGTTTCGAGTTTGATTTCTTCTATCAAACCGGGATCAATGGGCGTTTTTCGGTTTGGCCTTTTTGCCTGCCGGGGGATAGTATTGAACGGCGGAATTATTTTTTGCGTGCCAATACCCATTATTACAATGGGGCGGATACCATCCCCAGTGAAGGCCCACGTGATCTGACCTTACCTCTTGGCTCGATGCCTCATCGGATGCGTTTCGAAATATCCGGGGATCACGTTGTCTTCCTGTACAAGGACAGAGGGCAAGGGGGTTGGATTCTGGTGGATGAACGGGACTTTCCTAGCGTTGGAGAGGCGTCCCGTTTTATTCAACTGGGGTACAACCATGATGGTGGTACAGGCGGGGTGCATTACATCGATAATTTTGTCCTGAGTTACAGTAGTGAAAACCTCTTCAGTTACAAAAACAACTTTGAGAATCCCAGCAGTTCCGATGTACAGGAAGCATGGCCAGAATGGGTCAAGTTTGCTGGCGCGACGGATATGCGTGCGGTGAATGGCCGTATTGAATGGCTCAATGGTGGGGGAAATATCCAATGGATTCGGCTGGATAAAGAATTACCCATGAACTATGTCATGGAATTCGATTTCTTCCATCCAGCGGATGTCAACGCCCGTTTTTCGGTTTGGCCGTTGGTGAAACCCGGCGAAGATATTTTCGCACGGCACAATTACTTCCTGCGAGCCAACACCCATTACTTCAATGGAGCGGATACGGTACCCAGTGAAGGTCCACGGGATATGACCCTTCCTGTTGGTTCGCCCCCGCACCGGTTACGCTTTGAGGTAACCGGTGACCATGTGGTCTTCTTGTATAAAGACCGGGGCCAGGGCGGCTGGATTCTGGTGGATGAACGCGATTTCCCGCCTTTCGGCGATGGACCACGCTATGTCCAATTGGGGAACAATCATGACAGTGGGACTGCAGGCGTCCACTACGTTGATAACTTTGAAATCCGTGGGTTGGCCTCCAACCGAGCAGTCGTCGATCGTTCGATCGGGCTGGATACGTTCGAAGCCAACACCCCGGTTCCCGTGAGTTTGACCGTTGCGGTAGTAGGGACGATTCCCTCGATGACTATCACGGAAGGTATTCCGGAAGGCTGGGGCGTTAGTGGCATTTCCCACAACGGCGTTGTCTCGGATGGGAATATCATTTGGTCCTTCACCAATCAATCCGAATCGGTGACGTTGACCTACAACGCGATTCCACCTCGCTTGATCCGAAATCGAGTTGCAGGCTTCTCTGGCAGTGTGGATTCTGGCGATGGGGAAGAGCGCATCACCGGTGATACCGCCATTTCGATCTTGCTCCCCTATCTGTATCGCGAAGCGGTCGATTACGACTTCTCTGGAAGCCCTGTCGATGGCAAGAAATATCCCACAGGGACCGAATTGGGTGTCCTGTATGCCGAAGGCATGGACGGAATTCCCAGCTATACCGTGTATACTCGGCCCACAGCAAACAATGCCAAGCCAAATCTCGATCAAACGTTTAACTTCCCGACGAATGCGGATTTCCATCAGAATGATCCAACCGGTGGCCACGGCGAAAGTTATATTTTTGCCGGGTATCGGGATGAGGGCGAAGCCCTTCTCGAGCATGGCGCAAGCGATACCGGCAACAATATTGGGGCTCTGGACCCAGGCGATTGGTTCCGTTATACCTTTAATTTAGGGGCGGAAGACCAGGTTTTGATGGTCAATCTTAGTGTGAATACCTGGGGACTGGGTGGTGACGCGTTTTTGGATGTCTATGTGGACAACAAATACAAAGGGACGGTCCAAGCCGCGGCGACCAGTTTCAATGCGTTCACCTTCTATACCGTAGGACCATTCGAAGTGGGTGCGGGTGAGCATTCCATTGTCTTGGCGTTGCCAAGTGGCATGGTTGTCCCCGTGGATGTTGGCCGGATGGAAGTGGTTCGCGTACAAGGGATTGGCCAAGTCGAACGGACCTTGACCGCGGACGGATTCTTCCAACCCGGGCAGCCGATCGAAGTCACCTTGAAAGCGACAACCCTGTATGGCAATTACACGCCCTTCATCGATGAAATCCTTCCGCCCGGCGTGGAAGTGACAGCGATTGGTACAGGAGGAACGGTGGAAGGCTCTCATATCCTCTTTACGTTAGACCCCACCACGACCTCGCGGACGGTGAAATATACCATTAATACCCCTGCCGGTTCTAAATTCTTGCTCTTTGAAGGATTGGCGGATGTGGGGTTGCCGCTGGCGGATCGCGTCTATGGCGATACCAGCGTAACCAACCAGGTCTGGCTGTTTGGGGAAAACTTGACGGAAATCAAGACCGATGCCTTTGCCGGTTCTTCTTTGCAAGCCCCCTGGCAGGAACAGTATGGAACCGATCCCAGCTTGGCAACCGATTACACCGATGGTGTGGAAGTGTTTGTTTCCGATGGCAAACTCAACCTGAATGTCGATATCATGGGCGTCGCGTCCAAGTTTGACGAATATTCCAATGGCCGCCGTGCCCCCATGATTGTCCGAACCGACATTCCCAGCGGCGATTGGCGCATGGAAGCGGATATCCAACTGGTCGATGTCCTGTTCCAGACCGAATTCGCGACGGGGTTTGTCGTGGCGTACAACGACAACAACGATACCAATGTCAGTGGCGACGAGTACCTCTTTGGTTTCTACCAAGGGGAAATCCAGGTGGAATTCACCAACATGGGCAACCGGGGTACGATGTACTACCACAACTATGCCGACGAATTCGAATGGTTCGATGCCGTTGGGAACGGGGACGTGCACGCCCGCTTTGGGATCACCAAGCGCGCGGATAATTTGATCTTCAGCGTCAAATTGCCCAACCGTTCCTGGCAGCTGGTTGGTGCGCCGGTTGTGGAAAAACGGACCCCCACCCGGGTTGGTTTTTACACGAAAGTATGGGGTAGTGAAAACTACGCCAACGCGTCGTTCGATAATTTCCAACTTGCCAAATTGGATCTTTTTGTCGGCGTCGAGGCGTGGGAACTGTACTAAGTAAGACGAACTGTAACCGAAGGCAATCTGGCGCGCGGGGGATTCCTCTCGCGCGCCTTTGCATTTTGGGCATGGAATGGGAGGAACCTATTGCGTCCACGAACTGCTTTCTGGTAAGGTTAGAAGGTGAAATCAACCGTTCGAAAGGAAGAACACGATGGGATCCATGCTGAATCGTGCCCAGGGCGCATTATTGGGACAACTGGCGGGAGACGCGCTGGGGAGTCTGGTGGAGTTTGAAGAGATCACGGCGATCAGACAACGCTATCCCGACGGTGTTCGGCACATGGAAGATGGGGGGAGTTGGAATACCATCGCCGGGCAGCCCACGGATGATTCCGAAATGGCCCTGGCGTTAGCCCGCTTGCTCGTCAAGCAGGATATCTATGACGCCCAGGAAGCACGCCAAGTGTATGTGGAGTGGTTCCATTCCGATCCTTTCGATTGTGGCCGTACGATTGCAGCCGGTTTGAGTGGAACTCCAACCTTGTCCAGCCAGGCCAACGGCGCGTTGATGCGGATCAGTCCCCTGGGTATTTTTGGGGCGCGGTTCGAATTGGACCAGGTTGCCGCCTGGGCGCAGGCGGATGCGGCGCTGACTCATCCTCACCCCGTCTGCCAGCAGGCCAACGCGCTCTTTACGATGGCAATTGCCACGGCAGTGCGTGGTCCGATTCATCCTTCCCGCTTGGTTCACGAAATGCTTCAATGGGCGGAGGACAGGAAGGTGGATGCATCCTTGATGGATGCGCTTCAGGATGCCGCAGAGCAACCCCCGGCGGATTATCATCGCCTGCGGGGCTGGGTGCTGATCGCCTTTCAAAATGCCGTGTGGCAGAGCCTCCACGCCCCCAACCTGGAAGAAGGCATTGTCGATACCATCATGCGCGGCGGCGATACCGATACCAACGCCGCCATTTGTGGCGCCCTGCTGGGAGCGATCTACGGTCGGGAAGCCGTTCCTTCCGAATGGATCCAATGCCTCCAAGCCTGCCGGCCCCAGGACGGGCTCCCTGGTGTCCGTCAGCCCCGCCCTCGATGCTACTGGCCCGTGGATGTGCTAGAACTTGCCGGAAGATTGATCGGTGAGGTGTAATACCCAAACGTCTCTCCATCCTTGATTCTCCGTCTCATTCCTCCCATTGGGTGTGCCCCCCTTCTTTCTCCGCTTCCAAAACGGCGGGTCGGCTGGTTTTGGCGGCGGGCTGGTGGGCTTGGAATGGATCGGGGATGGTGATGTTCAACAGGCGCAGATCGTAGCCGTTGGAGGTCAAGATCGCGCGGGCCCCGGCGTTTTCATTGGTGCGGGAGGCCATCACCATCGAGGCGGTGGCGACGTTGATGGCTGTCTCATCGGTCTGCAGCATGAAATCACCCACCCGTTTTCCTGTTTCGTCCAATTCTCCCTTGGGAGTCATGATCACCTCGAAGGAGGGGAGACGGCCATAGCGGATTTTATGTTCCCGGTAGAGATGATCATATTGTGCGGACGCCCGGCTGACGGCGGTGCGGTTGATATCACGCAGCAGGTTTTGGGCGGCGTCTTTTTTCGCGGGATTGTCCAGGTCGGCCAAGATGCGCGCGATCCAATCGAGATCATCCTCCACCGCAGCATCGGTTTTATACTCGGCGGGGTAGTCTTCTTCTTCCACATATTTCAGATATGGCTCGTCCGGAATGATATCCACCACCCGGCGTAAGGAATATTGGGCGCTATAGAGGGCGCCGGGACCTTCGCGCCACGCGGATTGGGGGATCGAAACACAGAGATAGCGCTCGCCGATGGCCTCTGCCGCGCCGAGACCGCCCAGCCCTTCGACGCTGAAACTTGCCTTTAAACTGCTCTTCAGCATTTCAAAGGGGGCGTTGATGACCGAGCAGATCCCCACTTTCCCGACTTTCCCCGGGGCCTTGGCCCAACTTCCCGCCACTTCGCGGAGGTGACCAGGGATATCCTTCAGGTCTTTCAGTTCCGGGTACAGATCGCCGGTAAAATCGGAGACCGTGGCCTGGACACTATCGACATAGGGGATAAACGATTGTCCATCGCGTAGCACCGAGTTGGCCAAGCGGAATACCCCGGCGGTATCGGCATCGACTTGGTTCTCGAAAAGTTCGGATTCGGACGTCGCCAGAGCGAAATTCAGCGTGGCGGTGCTCAACGCATCCGCCACATCCAGCCCCCCACATTCCAAATTCCCGACCCCCCCGGTGAGAGCGGCCAAGGTGATTTGCGAGGCGATGTTGACAGACATATCGATGACAAAATCCACGGCGGCTTTTTGCAAGAATTCATTGCCATAACTTTGGGTGGTGGCCAGCAGGTTGATTTGCTCGTCTGCGGCGCGGGGGATTTCTTTAAGCCACAGGGACGCGATGGCGGGGATCGATTCTTCGAGTCCAGGAGGATCGGTGGTGATTTGGTATTTGAAATTGGATAGAAGCGATGTGGTAATGGGCTGCTTTTTGTCCCGCGCCGTGCCGAACGCGTGGACACGCCGCATCTGGTTTAACTGACCGAACAGTTTGAAGAACGCCTGTTCTTCGTGGATTTTACTCCCTGCCACGTCAGCTGCCTCGCCATCGCGCAGGATGAGCACTTCTTCGATATCGTTCTCGATGGATGGGGCCTCCTCCGTTCCCAGGTAAGGATCAGTCAGGATGGCGCTGGTGTCCTGGATCAGATACCCTGCGTGCAGACCGGGGAAGGCGAGGCCCGGCGTTTTCGCCACCACCTGATGGCTGCCGGGATACTGCCGGTCCAGATCGAAATAGCCGCCCGAGGTTCCGCCTTCCTGGGGTAAAAGCCCCTTGGCTGTCAAAACGCGGGATTGAGGATTGGCCTTGTGGACAATTGGCAACGAAACGAGTTCGGGACTATTGGGATCCAGGTCAAAAGCACCATCCAGCATGGGTTCAAAAAGCAGCGCGTCTAACTCGATTCCGAAGCCGCGCCGGTCCCGCTGGGTCACATTCAATCCTTGCGAGCGCTCTCCGTCGAAGGCCCGCACCCGGCCATCTTTCCCTATCGGGGCCGTAGTCGGGCGAAAATTGGTACGGTAAATGGTTCTGCTCAGGTAGTACTGATCCAGAATCCCGCCAAAGAAGCTGCTGGGCACTCCCTTGAAAAAGGTCGGCCCGCCGGGGGGATTGGGGGCTTCACGGTCCACATAGACCGAGATGCCTTGTTGGGCGAGTTCCCGATCCACCTGCCCCACGGTTTTTTTGGGGCTGGGATTTCCATACTTGCTATACGCCTGGCTACTGCTGTCTTTCAGTTGATCGAATCCAAGTTCAGGATCCTTGAAATCCTGGGTTACGCTGGCGATCAGGTTGTAAGCGGTGAATTCGTAGTAATCGGCCAGGTTTCCATCCAGGCTGACCAGCAGTTTCTCCGCATTGGGAGCCGCGCTGACAAAGTCGGGCAGCCCATCCGGTCCGCTGTCCGCAATGAGATTGGTTCCTTCCGGGTTCAGACTCAGCCGGTCTCCATTGTTGCCAAAGACCATGAACGCGCTAAAATTGCGTTGGAAGAAATTCTGCTTTAAGCCAAACACCTTGCGCAAGCCGGTTTTTTCGTCTCGCTCCATATCGAACCCAACCAGGGGCGAGGGGGCGATGGCCCCCCGGAATGAATCTCCCGCCTGGATCGAGGGGATCAATTCCAACTGCAATTGGTGCAGTACAACCGGGTAACTTTCATTGACAACATCGAACTGCTGCGAGCCTACTTCATGCGCGTTATGATGGCGGCCGTTGAGGGGCAGGTTCTTATCGGAATGATTCACCATTTGGGGATCGGCAATTCTACAGCGGAAAAACTCCATCACCACTTCCCATTCAGATTGATCTCCCATGACGGCAGTGAGGTACTGATTCCCTGGGGATAGGGTGATGGGATTGAATGTCACTGCCAACTGGTTGGTCCCCCGCGCTTGGCTGTGCTGGATTTGCAGATTGCGCTTGCCTAGTTCATCCTGGAACTGCAGCGCGGTAATGCCGGTTGGGATTGCTTGGCCAAAGCGGGCGTTCCCGTGCAGGATCATGCTGGCGTACCGGGACGCCTCGGGGATTTTTCCCTCCGCCACGGCTTGCTGCACCCGAGGGGAGACGAGGGGAATTTGCCGGGGGGTCGAGGCCAGGCCCCGCCCGCTGACAAAGAGCGTTTGGCGGTTGTAGGTTTTAAATTTTTCCTCAAGAAATGAGGTGATCCCGATCGGGGCTGCTTCGGTCACTCCGCCATCGCCATCGATATACTGCCGCCGTTCCACAGGCAGACCAGTAATGAAGCGTGTTTCATCATAGTGGGTTGCAAAACGCAAGGGTGACAGCAAGACAATTAAGTCCCTGCCCAGATTGTTCTGTGCCCGTTCGGTGGGGAGGATGGAAAACTGGATTTTTCCGCCGCTGTCCGGGGCCAGGTTCCCATCGATATAGAAATCCGGATTCCGCATGAAATCGGCGTTCAGGCCTATCACTTGCTGCCCCGTGCGCTCATCAACCAATTTCAGTCCTTCATTGGTGTTGCTGTAGTAACGGGTGATGATGGTCTTGCCGATGGGGCCTGGTTGCCCCAGAGCATTGTAGCATTGGACCGTGACCGGGATCGGCACGCCGGGGGCCCAGCCGCCACCGAGGGGGCTCAGGATTTCAAAAGCGCCGAATTGCTGTGCGCGGGGGACGGCCTGGCTGGAATCCTCATCCATCACTTCAGCCAGGGCGGAATCAGAGACGTCTTCGACATCCTGTGGCAGGACGACGTGCACCGGCAGTTTTTCTGTCTCGATTTCTGGCCGGGATTTTAGCCCATGCTTGACATACCAGATTCCTGGGATATCAAAAACCTTGCTAAAGGTTCCGCCTTGAAACGAGGTGGTCGAGTTGAATAAATCCGTAACCGGTATGGTTTGTTCCTGCCCGATGGGATCAGTAATGGTCCAGTAGACAACATCATTATGGGCAAAACGGCTGAAGGTATTGCCTTGCGCTTGCTCCACCAGGTCAAAGGGAGAGATGGCACTTTCCGGTGCGCGATGATAAATATTGACCCAGGAATTCACTACGACGGGCGCATCGTCTGGGATGAAATTCGTTGTGTTGCTCCGGACTGGCAGGGGATGTTGTAGGACCATCTTTGGCTTGATTACCCGGAGGCTGATCACCTGGGGTTCCACTCCAGGGTCATCCCGCACTTCGAACTGGAAACGGTGCTCGCCCGTTCGGCGGGGAGAGATGTAGAGTTCAAAGACCCCAGGCGCGACCGTGAAGGCGTCTGGGCGTTCAGTGGAATCGGTGGTGAGGTCAAATTCGGTCACCTCCGCAAACTGGAAGGGGTAAAAATTATTACCCGGGACCTGCACCACCCCGTTCCCGGTGTGGCGGTTGCGGTGATAGGCGGCATAAAATGGTTCCGGCTGATTGTCCTCTCCCAGCAGGGTTATGCACAAGGGCACATCACCCAGAAACGAACTGTTGGGATTGGTGATCTGCACTTGGATGTAGATGTATTCCGTAATGAGGATTTCTTGGGTGCTGCCAGTAATCTGCCCTTGGGTGGATACCGCCATCTCAACGCGTGAAAAGATCGCGTCCAGGCTGACTGCTTTTTTCGTGTATCCATCATCGTAGGTTGCTGTGATGGTGGTGCGGCCTGGCTCATCACCAACATAAATCAAGCCGGTATCCCGATCGATCAGAGCGGTTTTCCCCTTGGGATCAGGGATGGGATCGTCCTGGCCGAACAGCACCACACCATCCCCTTCGGCATGAAAACGCATGTGGCTGCCGGTGGGGCTGAGTTGATCCCCGGCATGTTCCCCACGCAAGATGGTGGCGATGGGGGTGAAATTAAACAGCGCACCCGG
>JAVFAP010000030.1:0-14124 GCA_034002445.1 bacterium
GCCCCAACCGTCGAGTAGGCCGCCATTCTTGGTGTTATGGGCTTCGCGTACCGAGACATGGCCCTTGGCGCCGGTCTTGGGCCACCAGTCGACATGGGTGTTGTAGGGAATCCAGAGATAATAGGAAAAGGAGTACTGGTAACCCTGGGCGTATTGGATATTGGCCTTGTCCTGAAAGCGGTCTTGCAGGAAGGCGTTCAGGTAGGCGATGGGGGTGGTCAGGGGAAATTGCTGATTGGCGCCATCGCGGTGGGAGTGGTAGGAGTTGTTATCCAGGTTGTACTGGATCATGGCGTTGACCATGATGCGCAGATCGCTTTGAGTCCCCGCGATTTTGGCCCGGATTTGAGCGTTCATAAAATTGGGGACCGCGATCGCCGCCAGAATGCCAATGATGGCGACCACGATCAACAGTTCGATCAGGGTGAAGCCTCGGCTTCTTGTCTTCATACAACTCTCCCTGGATGATGTTGATCCACTCTATCCCATTCATACCTGAGAATCCAGCGTGCCGCTTGTTTTTTCCCTCAGGGTTAATTTTCGAATGTTTGCCAGAAGGGAATGCGCGTGATGGGCGGGATGTATTCGAATGCGCCGATATCGACGATGGAGGGTGCGCCCTCCCCCACGTAGGGATGGAGGCGGACATTGACCCGGGCGTTGCCTTCGAAATCCTGCGGTGGGATCGTCTCTCCCCACCAGCCTGCATCGATGGCGGGAGAGTTGGGAAGGAGGTGGAAATTTTGGTTGGCGTAATCCAGAAAGAGAGGATCGGCGTTAAGGTTCCCCGTACCGGGGTAGATTTCGTTCCCTCGGATGATGGAGTAGGAGATATCGATGGTGGAACCGGGCTCAAGCTGGATCGAGGTTTGGTTTTCCTTGCCCCAGATGATGGTGTTTTTGACGAGGGCGTGGGCTGGATTCTGGTGCATCCAAATGCCGCGGTCACAATCGATCATGGTGTTATTAAGCACTGTGATCTTCGCGCCGTTTTTGAAGGCGATGCCGTTTTCACAATTGTAAACGATGTTGTTGATGATGAGGGGACGGGAGTCCTTGTCACCGGAGATGCCGATGGGATCGTGGCTGCCGCCGCGGCAGTTCATCACCAGATTGCCTTCGACCAGGGCGTCGCAGGTGTCTAGGTCGATGGCGTCATCCTCGCTGCCCAAAAAAACGTTGTAGCGGATGATGGGGCCGGGATTTTGGGTATTGCCGATATCTACGGCATCCCGATAGTCGAAGCGGCGGGCGAAGGTGTTGTGTTCCACCATGGCGGGGCAATTGACTCCGTGGACGCATTCGTTGGCACCTTCGCCAAAGTAGCAGTTTCTTACGGTGAGGCGGGGAGAATGATAGCCCTGGATGGCCTTTGCGTCGAACTCGTCCGGCCATTCGGTGAAGGTGCAACTGTCAATTAGGACAGGGGCGCTGTTGCGGTAGACACTGACTACACCGATGCGGCTACCCTCGCCATACGATCCCCGATGCAGGAGGCAGTGCTCCAGGATGCCGGTGCCGGTATCATCATAGCTGATGGCGCCCCAACGAGAAGTGGTGAGGGGGGAGAAGACGACGGGGGACTCGGTCGTGCCGCGTGCGTCGAACTGGCCCTTGACGGTAATGACCGCTTCGGGTGCCAGATGGACTTGGACGCCGGGTTCAATGGTGACCGTGACGCTTTGGGGGATGATGACCGCACCGGTGATTTGGATGGGGGAATCCGCCAGGGTCCAGCGTTCGGCGGTTTGGATGGTACCCGAAACGGTGAGAGCCTCGCTGGGCAGGCTTGCGTGGAGCAGCATGACCAGGAGAACGCCGGAAATCCAGAATAACCGGGATAGCCTCGTATTTTGCATTATGACCTCGCAGGGGTATTCGATGTGGAATCGGTGGCTTGGAGTGGATTGATCTCTTGGTAAAGTATACCCATCCGTCCAAAATTCTCAAATCCATGATAAGAGAGGAATGCATGATGCGCAAATTGGGTTGGTGTTTGGGGTTTATTCTTTTGTTGATTCTGAACCAGGGCGCCGTTTCTGAAGAGAAGGCCGAGTCCCTGTTTGAGGATAGCCGCTTTACGCAGGGATTTTTGTTGCAGTATACCGAGGTGGCGCAGGGCCACGCCGTGGAGCAGGTGCTGGATTGGGGGAACGAAGACCGGCGCCCAGTCTGGCGGCTGTGCCAGTGGGGTTCGCGTTTTTCGCTGGCGGGGACGGAGCCCCAGGCGGGGGACGACGGATGGACCTGGTATGCCAACGAGGGCAAGCAGGTGGGGAAGGGGTCTGGCGTGGCGGGGGATTTGATCTTGGGAGTCAGCGCCATCGCGGAGTACGACGGGCGTGCCCGCCAGGCGGGGGAGGCATGGCCGCATTTTCTGGTGGAGCAGGACGCGGTGAAGACTTTGCCACTGGATCAAGTTGAGTCAATCCGGCTTCGGGGGGAGTTTCGGTTAACGCATTTTCAGGATGGGATGGGGGCGAGTGCTGACCCAGGGTTGCACGCGGCACAGTTTCAACTATTTTTCATTGTGAAGAATATCGAGAGCGCATCGGCCGATCAGGGGGATTTTCTGTGGTTTGGGGTACCATTTTTTGATAATCGGCATGCGGTCCCGCTACCGTATCAGGCCCTGGATGCGGGGAAAAGCGATGCGACGGGGAAATTCATCCATACCATCGATGGTCGGGACGTGAATTCGAAGCCGATGATCGAGGGGGGATGGATTGTGGTGGATCATGAACTACTTCCCTCGATTCGGGAGAGTGTGACGGCGGCGGTGGCGAAGGGATATCTGCGGGATGGTGATCTCTCGCATTACGCGGTGGTGAATATGAATATGGGCTGGGAGGTGCCGGGGCAGTATGATGTGTGCATGCAGGTGCGGGGATTCGCGGTAATGAGCCGATGAGGAACCGGGGTGTTGAGGCGTTAGCAGGCAAGTACCCGTGCAGCGGGACAGCGGAGAGGAATTGAATCTTCTTCAATCCTGTAAAAAAAAGAATAGGCTTTGCCTATATAGAGCATTTATATATATCAAATTTTAACAAGGTGATTCATGGCGACTCTTTCTGAAAATCAAATTTCCCGTGTCCAAGCCAGCTGGCAGAAGGTCGCTCCCCATGTGGAGCAAGCGGCTGAGTTGTTTTATGGCAAATTGTTTGAGTTGGATCCCGCATTGCGGCCGCTATTCAGCGCGGATATGACCGAACAGAAGAAAAAACTGATGAAGACGATTGGGTTTGCGGTGCACAGCCTCAAGAGCCTGGAAACGATTGTGCCGACCGTGCAGGATTTGGGCCGCCGCCATGTGAACTATGGGGTGAAGGATGCGCATTACGCAACGGTGGGGGAGGCCCTGATTTGGACTCTGAGCCAGGCACTTGGGGACGAATTTGATGAGGAGTTACGCGAGGCTTGGGTGACGGTGTATACCCTGCTGGCGAACACCATGAAGGAAGCGGCGGCAGGAGCGGCCTGACCCCGAGGGGCGGGAATTTCCAATTTTTTCAACGAAGAGAAGGGGCGGGCCGAACGGGCCCGCCCTTTTTACGATAGGTAAATACTATGAATGTGGATATTGTAAAATTCAGGTAACCAGGAATCGGCCTTGATAGCGGGCATAGTCATCGAGGGTGAGGCGGTGGGTGGTAGTCAGGTTGGAGGGGATGGAGGAGTAGGCGAAGAAGCGCAGGTCCAGGCTTTCGTGGTCGTTGACGCGGGGGGTGCCTTCCCAGCGGGTGACGAGGAAGGCGATGGCGAAGCACTGCATCTGGTCGCCGTTGGGGTATTCGAGATGGTGATCGGGGCCGCAGTAGAGGCCCATGGGTTCGGCGTCGAGTACGGTGAGGGCGGTCTCTTCCCAGACCTCGCGGCGGAGGGATTGGAGGACGGTTTCGTTGAGTTCGACCATGCCACCGGGCAGGCCCCAGAGGTCCATGTCGCTGCGGCGTTGCAGCAGGATTTCGCCGTGCTCATTGCGGAGGATGGCACGGACGCCGGGGACGAAGATGCGCTGGGGGCCGACCAAGGCGCGGAGGGTTTGGATGTAATGATTGGAGGGAGTGGTCATGGCTGGTTCCTTCTGTGCAGGGGAGGCAAGGGAAGAAAAAGGGCTTCGGGCTTGCTGATTCTGCATGGTATCTTTCTTGACTTTCCAGGCGGTGCGAGTAGCATGTTAGGTCGGATACTTGTCCCGTTTTAGGTTTTCCAATCGACCATTCGATACGATGGCAATCAAACCGTGATTATAGGCTTATGTTAACGAGGGATTGATGAATCAAGCATTGACGATCCACAACCTGCCTTCTTCTGTTCCTGATTTTGTATTGAAGCAGATTTTCCAAGAGAATCATATCCGTTATGAAAATATTCATCTGGGGACTGATCCGGATGAATCGGGGTTGGTGGTGGTGCATGTCGTGCTGGAAGAGAAAGCAAAGATCGACCAGGCTTTGGCGACCTTGAATGAGTGCGAAGTGGGAGATCAAGTATTGCAGGCCGAAGTGGCCGATTCCGCCGTGGTGAGAGACCTGATCCGTGTCAAGGAAGAAAAACGGCGGAAGAAGTTACGTTCCCAAGGCGTATTTTTGGAGGAAGACAAGATCACGCCGGACAAGTTAGACGATCCGGCCTCGTTGGAAACTCCGTTTTCGGCCATGAATTTATCGGATACGGTAATGCGGAACCTGGCGCGGCAGGGGATTGAGAAGCCCACCCCGATCCAGGCGCTGGCTATCCCTTACGCCATGCAGGGGTGTGATATCATTGGCCGGGCGCAGACGGGGACGGGCAAGACGATCGCGTTTGCGATCCCGATTATCGAGAGAATCCTAGCCAATCCCAAGTATGGGGTGCGGGCGTTGATTCTTGCACCAACACGGGAGTTGGCGATCCAAACGCAGCAGGTGTTCGAAACCTTGGTGGCGGGGACGAATATCAAGACCTTTGTCATGTATGGCGGGGAGCATATCCTGGATCAGTTGGTCAAGTTGCGGGAGGGGGTCGATATTCTGGTGGCGACGCCGGGACGGTTGTTGGATTTGCAGAGCCGGAGCCGGGTGCGGTTTGACATGGCCGAGGTGTTTGTGCTGGACGAAGCTGACCGGATGATGGATATGGGCTTTATCCCGGATATCCAGACGATTTACCGCTGTTTTTATGAACATCCGCAAACGTTGATGTTCACGGCGACCACGCCCAAGGAATTTGTGCGGGAGACAAAAAACTTTCTGCATGAGCCGGTGTTTATCGATGTTGGGGCGCCGGATTTGTCACCCCTGGATACGGTTGAGCAGGAGATTATTCACCTGCGGTCGAATGAGCGGGACCAGAAATTGTATGAAATTCTGAAAGCGGAGACTGGGCCGACGATCATTTTTTCGTCAACCAAGAAGGATGCGGAGCGGCTGGCGTCGTACCTGGCGGCGGATGGGTTTCAGGTTTCGCGGATTCATGGGGATATCGAGCAATCCGAGCGGATACGGGCGGTGGAACTCTTCAAATCCGGGGTCTTGAATATTTTGGTGGCGACCGATGTCGCGGCGCGGGGCCTGGATATCGATGGCGTGGCGCATGTAATCAATTATGATTTGCCTTCGGAGCCGGAGGATCATTTGCACCGCATTGGCCGCACGGCGCGTGCGGGAGCTAGCGGAAAGGCGACCACCTTCGTTACGCCCGAGGATGAGCGGCATCTGAAGTATTTCCAGACGGTATTTGGCCGCTGAGCAGGGATTGTCAAAACAATCCCTGCTCGGTGAGTTCCTTAGACGGCCGCGTGGGATTTGTTTTGCACAATCATGTATTCCAGTCCATCGGGCTGTGGCGCGTAGATAACCTCCGTTTCGTGGGTAATCCCTTCCCCCATCACCACTTCCTTAATCCATTCCGAAAGCATCCTGGGTGTAATCCCCCCGACCACATTTTTTAAAACGGGCAGAAGAGGCAGGGTCAGTTGTTCCTGGTTAAGGAAGAGCGGCCAGTATTCCTGTGGGAGCAGATTCACGTTGGCTTGCGCGATTTTGGGGCACTCCGGATGTTCGTTCCAGGCACGGACAAATTCCTGGGGAGTGATCCCAAAGTCGGGAGAGAGTTGAACGATATAAGACATCATGCGAACCTCCCATGACGTAGATACAGAGCGGCCACATGCTGAGCGAGTATACTGTCCATTATACATCAAAATGGATTGAGCAAGAGGGATTTTTTGGGGGGTGTGGCGGGAGGGTGTGCTGAATCGCAAAGGAAGGGGGGAGCCGAGAATGCTTGGCTCCCCCCGATTGATTCATGGAGAAGGTGATGATGTGGGGGGGACCTGGCTTGGTGTCAGTATAAAGCCCATTCCTGAACAGGGGTGCCTTCGGGGAGCAGGGCATCCAGGTAGCCACGGCGCAGTTGGATGAACTCGCGCAGGCGGAACCAGGAATAGGTGACTTGTTCGCGTAGGCGGGTGCTGGCTTTCCCCGTGTAGACTTCCATCAGGCTGATATCGTCGAGGAGTTTTTGCTCTAATTTTCCAATTTCCTGGAAGACAGGCGCCTGATCGGGGAATTGGCGGTCCAGTTGCTGACGCAGACGGACTTTGTATTCTTCGTGCAGGACTTCGCAGCGGTGGAAGGGGCCTGTGATGGGACCGGGGGCGCGGGCGGCGTGAGCCGCTTGCCCGTATAAGGGGAAATCGACCGGCATTTCATAGAACTGCTGGTTGGTATCGGTATCGCCCCAGGTTTTGTCCAGATCCCAGGGGATGATTTCCCAAAGCCCATTTTGGCCTTCCTCGGTGGGGGGATTGAGGACCATCCAATTGTTGTTGAAGAACCCATCCCAGTTGCTCAGCAGGACGGACGTGACACTGTAGGTGAGGAATTCTTCCACATCCAGATTGGCGTAGATGGCGTCATAGAGGCGGGCTTGGCTGCGCTGCGCCTGGTTCAAGGTGTTCAGCAGGTTGGTGATGCTGTCCATGCCTTCGTCTAAATTGGTGTGCTTCATGAATCCTTTATCATGTTCGAGTTTGTAGAGGTCGCTGTCAGGGTCGCGGCTATTCATTGCCAGAAAGGCTTCGTTGATTTGTTGCACTACCAGGCGTTGGGTATGCCGTTCGGTTGATTCACCAGGATTTTCGATCATCCGGACAAATTCGGCACGGGGGGCGATGAGGCCCATATGGCGGTAGAACCAGAAGCCCAGGTATTCGCGGGCGGGAGCGGTGGCCCCAGCGCTGCCGCCGGAAGTGGGGGTTTCGGGAATGATGTTGATGGTGCGGTCGCCGCGGAATTCTTCGCCTTTCAAAAACCGGATTTTGTTGCCGTTTTCGGAGCGGATCAGGTTAACCCCGTCGAAGACTTGGGGTCCGGTCCCCAGCGGATGGAGCGTGACCAGGGCGGTGTAGGGGCCCGCGATCTCGGGGAGGGCGGTGGCTTTATCCGCGAAGATCCAGTAAAGGGGCAGGGAGGAGCCGATCTCGTTATCGTAGACAAAGAAGGATTCAAAGGGGCGCCTTTCGCCCACATGAGGCAGCAAGAGGGTTTGGCCGGTCTTCAGTTGGACCTGCACATTGTAGCGGACCAGCGATTGGGACGCAGTGGGGGAGAGGGTGGCCTCGAAGGTGGCCGAATCCACGGCTTGGGCCACGGACCGCATGGGCAGGAGGTTTCCACTGCCGCCAATGACATTGTTGGAAAGCAGGGTGGGCGCCAGGACAAAATCGGTGCTGCCTTGGAGGTGGACATTGAAGCCCACGATGGCGAGGACGTTTTCGCCGGGCTGGAGGAGAGAGGCGGCATTGCCCAATTCGTAGGTACGAGGTTCATCGTAGTCATCGGAATTCTGAGCGAGGGTGGTATGGGTGAAGGAATCCGAGACGTTGAACGAAGCGACCTTTTGCCCGTTGAGGAAGCAGGCGAAACCATCATCGATGTAGATGGACAGGATCAGGCTGCCCAGGGTGGAAGGGTCTTCCACGGTAAAGGTTTTGCGCAAGAAGAGGGTGGAGTAAGCGCCGTTCATATCGTTCAGGAAGGTCGAGAGGTGGCGGGTTTCGATTTCTTCGTCCGAATAGCCAAAGCCACCCTTGCCCGAGGTCCAGGCGGAATCGTCGAATTGGTGTTGTGTCCATTCTAAGCCAGCGGATGGGGCCTCGGTACCTTTTTTATACTTCCAGGTATCAGTATTGGCGACGAGGGTGTTTTGCTGGGTTTGGGCCAGTGTCCGTTCGACGCGGAGGGTGACGGATTCGATGATATCGGGAGAATCCAAGCCGACCTGGATGGTGATGGGATCGGCCGAGGTGGGGTGTTTGGGGATTTGGTCGAGGCCGGTGAGGAGGGGGCGGGGGATAGTACCCACGACGCTGTTGCGTGCGCCGGGTGTGCCGCCGGTCCGGGTGGAGGTGCGCCAGGAGTGATAATCGCTGGCAGGGAGATCCCATGCGATACGTTCGAGGGTGTAGCCATAGCCATCGGCGCCTCGAGGCCAGGGGAACTGGTCGCTGTATTTGAACTGGTCGACGACGGTCCCATCGAAGCGGACGAGGCGGATGGTTTCGCCTTCGTTGGACAATTTGCCATCGAAGGGCCCGAGGACGGGGTAGGATTTATTGCGCCAGATGGTGTGGGTCGGGACACGGGCGAGGACCAGGTAGCGATCGGCGGCGAGGGTGGTTCCGGCGGGGAATTCATACGTGAGGCCATTGGTGAAGCGATAGCCCGAGAGATCTACACTTTGGGGGCCAGGGTTGTAGAGTTCGAGAAATTCGCGGAACGCGCCGGGATCGTTGTCGCGGTTGATGGGATCGTAATCCATCTCATTGATCACAACATCGGCTACCGAGAGACTACAGAAGGCGAGCCCCATCAGGAAAGCCCACAGATATCCTTTGTTCATAACAAACACTCCATTGTAAAATTCCATCTTCCCCCAGGGAGAAACGGGTGCGGGTGAACTATCCCCGGAGGGGTAAGGTTCTCCAGATTCGCGAAGGCGAAGGGGCGATCAGTGAGAACACCCTTGGGGGGAATATAGCCTAGTTTTTTTGTATTGTCCCCAAAATTTGTTTATTCATAAAGGTGTTGGGGCTGGTTAAAAAACGATCTTTTTGCCGTGAATGGATTCAAATCCCGGATTTGCTGTGTTATAACGGGGGTAAGATTCTTACAGGGAGGCTGAAACCATGAAATCTGAGTTCAATCGCCGTACCTTTATGCAGCGTTCACTGGTGACCGGGGGCGCGCTTTTTGCAATCCACGCCGGGAACCATAAAGTATTGGGCGCGAATGAGACGATCCGGGTTGCGATCACGGGGATCAATGGCCGTGGGCGGAACCATATTGATGAATTTCAAGAAATGGAGAATGTCGAGGTGGTGGCGTTGATCGATCCCGATTCGCGCCTCTTTGCATCGCGCGGCAAGCAGGTGGTGGACAAGGGGGGGAAGCAGCCCCAGGTGTACCAGGATGTGCGCCAGGCGATGGAGAGCAAAGATATTGATGTGCTGAGCATCGCGACGACAAACCACTGGCATTCGCTTTCCACGATTTATGCCTGCCAGGCGGGAAAGGATGTCTATGTCGAGAAGCCGCTGAGTCACAATGTGTTTGAAGGGCGGATCGCGGTGGAAGCGGCGCGGAAGTACAACCGCATTGTCCAGCACGGCACCCAGAGCCGCAGTAGCCGCGGCTGGGCGCAACTGGCGGAAATCGCCAAGCAAGGGACGTATGGCAAACTTCTGGTGTCACGGGGGCTGGTCTACAAGCGCCGGGACAGTATCGGGTTCAAGCCTAACGAAGCCCCACCGCAGGAACTGGCCTATGATCTGTGGCTGGGGCCCGCGCCGGAACAGGCTTACAACACCAATCTGGTCCACTACAATTGGCACTGGTTCTGGGATTTCGGGAACGGGGATATTGGCAACCAGGGGGTACATCAGATGGACATCGCCCGTTGGATGATTCCTGGGGCGACCTGGCCGAAGAGTGTTCTGACCCTGGGCGGCCGGCTGGGATATGTGGATCAGGGTGAAACCCCCAATACCCAATTGGTGATCATGGACTATGGCGAGACCAAGTTGATCTTTGAGGTCCGTGGCTTGCCAACCGATCACTATCTCGCCGAGGGCAAGGGCAACCAATGTGACAACGTCCTGCATTTTGAAGCGGGCGTGGTGGCGAATGGAAAGTTTTATCCCAAGGGGGATATGAGCAACCCGGAAGATCTGCCGGACGTGGATGTGAAAATGGGGCCTGGCGGCGGGCATTTCCAAAACTTTATCGAAGCGGTGCGTTCACGCAAGGTGGAAGACCTCAACGCGGATGTGCTGGAAGGCCATTACTCGGCGGGACTGTGCCATCTGGCGAATTTGTCGTACCGGGTGGGGAAACCGGTGCCGTTCCATCCCCGCCAGGCGGCGTTGAAGGCGGACACCGATCTTCTGGAAACCTATGAACGGATGGAAGAACATTTTAAAGAGAACAAGGTCTCGCTGGAAGAAAACGCCTACTTGATGGGCCGGAAACTAGTCTTTGACGCAGAGAATGAGCAAATCGTGGATGATATTCAAGCCAACGATTTGCTGACCCGCTACTACCGGAAACCCTTCGTGGTGCCGGATAAAGCGAGCGTATAAATCACAAGAAATTAAAACCGTGAGGGGCGCGGCAAGGCGCCCCTCACGCATGATTGGGTATGATTCGGAGGGATGGGAATTATGCGGTGGCTTCGCGCAGTTCCTGAAGGAATTCGTCGATCTGTCCTTCGCAGTGTTTGTCGACAAAGTGATGAATGGGAACCGGGGGCGGGCTTTGGCGGCAATCCGCGCAAATCCCGTGGCGTTCGAAAACTAGCCAGGTTTTGGGGTGGTTGGCGAGGACGTCACAGACGAGGTCGTCAGCGGTAAACATAGTTCTTCTCCGTCAGATCAAGTAGTTTGGAAGAAAGTATAGGCATCTGGGTAAGGCAGTCCATGGAATGTGGGGGCGATTTGTCTTGCGAGAGATGCCAGGAAGAGCGGCTGGCAAGGAAGGAGCCCCAGGTTGGTGCAAAGCCTGGGGCTCGTTACATATGTGGATTACGAAATGTTGGGTGCAGTGCTTACCAAAGTTGCAGGAGGTAGGATCCGGCGCCAAGGGTTTCGAAGGGGCCGGGGGTGGGGGTGTCGGCGCGTGGGGCACCAAAATAGTCGGTCGCGATATCCAGGAGGGAGCCGTCTGGGTTGGTGTAGGGCAGCTGGGAGACACGGGAGAAGCCTAGTCGTTCGGTGGTGACCCGCTGGGTTTTAGTTTGGTGCAGGGCCGCGCCGGTATCCATGCGCAAAAAGAGATGACTGTCTTGCTGTGTCAACCGGATGCGGGGATTGGTGTTTGTCATGCGAATGGGGGATTCTTCATCCCGAGAGGGCTGGGTTCCTTGGTAGAAGACATTGCCGCCGGTGTAAATGGGGACGGGGCGGAAATCGTAAGCCCAGAGACCATAGCCGCCGCCCCAGCCGGGATCGCTGCCTGGTTTACTCACGGTGTCATCCCCCGCGATGATGTTGTTGTAGAAGCGGCTGTCACCGCCACTGATGTTGGTCAGACCCGCGACGGTCGTTGTGTGTGGGGGGTGGTAGGGGGTGCTGCGGCTAGATTCGCGGATGCTGGCGATGCGGCCGGCGAAGAGGTTGTGGGCATAGGCGCCGCCCTGGGACATATCGAGCAGGCTGCATTTGGAAAGCAGGCAGTTGTTGTCGACCAGGAAAGGGCCGTGATTGACTTCGATGAAGAGATCTTGGGCGAAATTATCGTGGAACAGGTTTTGGGTGACCCGGGTACCCTGCGCCATCCAATCCAGCCACAGGCCGAGAGTGGTGCGGTAGATGTGGTTGTCGCGGATTGTGGTGTCGATGGCGGCGTGTATTTTGATCCCCGCCATTTCCGCACCGGTAAACAGGCGGCGGACGTGGATATCGTGGATGGTGTTGTCGCAAATGGTGCTGAAGACCGCGCCCAGGCTGCCGACGAGGCCCGCCTGCTCACAATAGGCGATGGTGTTGTTGCGGACGATATGATGGCCGATGGTTTCTTTGTTCCAGCCATTGGCCAAGGCCCGCTCGATGGTGAGGACGTAGCCCTCGGCGGTGTCTTCGGAGGTGTTATCCCATTCATCGCCGTACTTGCCGAGGGTGATGCCGACACAGGTGGAATAGCGGATATCGCACTCTTCGATGATCCAGCCCTTGCTCCAGTGGGTGCCGATCAGGCCGATCTGCTCGGCTGTGGGCGGGGCCCAGGGGGTGGCGGCGTGCATCATGGTGAAGCCGCGAACGGTCAGGTAGTTGACTCCCGGCTGCTGGGGATAGAAGACCGTTTGGCGGACGTTGATTTCCACCTCGGCCTGGTTGGGGTTGATGTCTTTGAACTGGGCCCAGATGGTGGTGTTTTGTTCGTCCACCTCGGCGTACCAGAGGCGGAGGCTGGAGGAATCACGCGTAAAGACGAGGCAGATGGTCTGTTGCCCTGCGATCGGCTCGATGGGTACGGTTACAGAGGTCCAGGCTTGCCAGCCGCCGGTATTGGGGACGGGGGCCGAGCCGAGGAGGCGGCCTTTGGGGGTATCCAAGCGCAGTTCGACCACGCCACCATCCATGCCAGAGGCGACACGCAACTCGATCTGGTTTTTTTCGGAACCCACATTCAAATCCGTATATTGCGTCCAGGCGCCATGGCGGATTTCGGCGACGCAGGAGCCCCCTTCAAAGCATTGGGCGGTTTGGACACCCTTTTGGGCGGTGTAGTCCGCGGCGTTGATGGAGACGGGCCGAGCCCGGTTGCCCCGGAAGCGAAGCCAAGCGAGATTCAAGAGGCGGGCGGGGTGGCCTTGGGTGTACCAGGTGGGAGCAACGCCAGCGGGTTGCAGCACCTCTTCTTTGGTTGCGGCCTCGGTTAGCCAGTGGCCCATCAGGTACACCGCGCCGGTGTGATGGGGTCGCCCCTTGGGGTTGAACCAATCGCCCCGGATGGAGTCGGTGTAGGGATTGAAATCCCCAAAAGTGGTGTTGGGGATGGTGACTTTCCAGGTGTCGTTTTTGATTTGCTCCCACCCTTTGATCACTTCGGAGCCCTTGATGACCACCTTCTCGCCAGGGGCGGCCTGGTAAACGATCCGCTGGGTATCGGCGGTGCCGCCACGGGGCGGGGTGATCCGTTCGCGGTAGGTGCCAGCGTGGACGGTGATGACATCGCCGGGCATGGCGCGATCCGCCGCGGCCTGGATGGTGGCGAGCGGCGCCGTGAGCGAGCCGTCCTGGCTGTTATCGCCGGTGACCGCGACGTGGTATTCGCGGGCGGTGCCGGGAATGGCGACCAGGACAACGGCCAGGAGGATGGAGAAGGCGGTAAGAAAAACGGAAATGGGTGTAGTCGCACGGTGTGGACGAGCCGAGTTCAGCATAGGATTCTCCCCGAATAAGAAATGGCCCCGCGGTCACCCGCGATAGCATGCGGGTGGCTGTGGGAAAAGCCATTGTAAAGGAAACCCAGGGCGGAAGGCAATGGGGAGGGGGGGGAGAAAAGTCGTGGACAAAAAATGGGGGGGTGTGTATAGTTGTAGATAGGGTTGGGTTCTCTGGGATGGAAACGATCAAACTGGAATCGACGAATCGATCAAGAACAATGGTTTGCTGAAGGATGTTTATAATGTACCCCGAAATTTGGACAGATATTTGATGATTTTTGCTTGGCGGAACAAGTATCCACCATCACCTGTTGGTCCAAACCGGAGGAGTTGGCTGATCTATTGGAAGACGCTGCTTGATTGGTGAGAAAGAGATGCGGATGTTTACTATCTTCGACTTCATTATAGTGGTGATCGTGTTTTCTTTTTCATATTTTGTGGGCAAGATTTTTTCATTATTTTGGGGAACGGTGGGTTTTATCCTTGGTTTTGGGGTGGGGTATATATTAATCCGTTATTTGTACGATTTGTTGTATCAATATGTTTGGAGGGACCGGGAACCTCCTTTTTGACATCCGTGCATCAAGTGATGCATCGGGGCTTGGTTATCAATTTCCTTGTGCTGGAACGTGGGCTGCATGGACTGATGGGGGGTGTGATGGACAGTGGGTAGTGGAAAGGAAATTCCCCCTCGGG
>JAVFAP010000031.1:0-14093 GCA_034002445.1 bacterium
GTGGGTCAGGTCTTCACCTATAAGCACTCGGGCCCACAACCATGGAGTGATGGAAATACCGATGCCTCTGGCAAGCGCGTTGTGGCGGTCATGGGAAAAACAGCGGACAGCAAACGATGGCGTATCGAAGAGCGCTATGATGCCATCGAGGGAACCCTGGTGGGAGAATATGATGACAAATCCCTGCTGTATCGGCAAACCCTGCGGGCGGCGGGAGGCGAACTGCATATCCTATTTAGTACGCCAATCCCGGTCCGCTATGGAAAGTTAGAAGTGGGGGAACAGAAAATTTCCCAATACACCCAGACTTTTTTGGACAGCGCGGGCACGCCGGTTGGTTCGGCCCAAGTGACCGATACCACCACCCGGGGCGAGTATGATATCCGGATCATTACACCCGCGGGAGCGTATCTGTGCCGCAATTTCACCTCGGTCATTGAAATCCAAACCATCCTCCAAGGCCAAACCACCGTCTTTTCGGGAACTGTCAAGACCTACTGGTGCGATAGCCTGGGCTGGATGGTAAAAGAAGAGGGGTCGTTCAATCCCATCCTGGTCGAAGGCGAACCAACCCAGCCCGGCTACAAAACCGAGAGCGTATTGGAATCGGTGGAATGATAAACCAGAAGAGTTGGACCAGAATGCGGCTTTGGATCCTTGGCATGAAAGCCTGGGTTTGGGGGCTGCCCCTGCTGGCGGCGCTGGGATTGGCGGGCACTTCGTATTGGTTTTTCCCCTCCGATCTATTACTGGATGATGCCGCCTTCACGCTCAGATACATGGATAACCTGGCGGCTGGACAGGGGTACCGCTTCAACCCCGGGGATCCAGAACCGGTGTATGGGGCAAGTTCATTTTTGCATGTCCTCCTTTCAACCGGACTGACATTTGTGCTCCCTCCAACCTGGCATAGCCAGAGTTATCTCCCCATTCGCCTTCCCGGAATGGCGGGCTACGCGACACTGCTGCTGTTGGCGTTTTCCCTGGGGTACCGCGGTGGCGGATGGATCGCCGGATGGCTGGCCTTTGCCTGGATCGCTCTGGTTCCCGCCTATTTTCTATATGCCGCCACGGGCTTGGAAGTGCTGTTGGCCAGTGGCCTGTTGGCCCTGGCTTTCTATTGTTTTTATGAAAACAAAGGGCACCGGGGGATCTTTATTTGCTGTGCCTTGCTGGTTTGGACCAAGCATGATCTCATCCCCGCCGCGCTGATCCTGGCCTGTGCCGCAGCCTGGCTGCACGTCCGCGAGAGGCGGGATGCCATTCCCGCCTTGCTGCGGGATAGCATGCTTCTTTTCGTTCTGCCTACCCTTAGTTTTTTTCTGTTTTGCATCTTCTATTTCGGCAGCCTGATCCCCAATAGCCTCTACGCCAAGATGGTTTTTCATCCCCAGGCGCCTGGGGAATTTCCCTACTTTCACTATTTCCTTCACAGTCTCTATTGGCTCCCCCTGCTCCCCCCGCTCTTCGCTATGGCCGGTGTAGCAATCCTCAGTCTTTGGCGGCGAAAGTGGCCGACGGTCCGCTTTACGATCCTGCTTTCGGTTGCAGGGTTGCTCCTTCTTCCCGTTCTGACACTGGCCAAGGTGGAAATTCACGACTGGTACTTTGTCAATCCAATCCTGGTTTGGCAACTATTGGGCATCGCCGCGGTGCGGGAAGGGGCGCGTTGGCTGCCTCGATTCGCTTACACGAAGGGGGTCACGATCGGCTTGCTCGCGCTGCTGGCGCTGCCCGGTGTGTATTCGTTTGTATCCATGGGGGAAAGCGGAATCCATCCGAGAATGCTTCCCCTCGCCCATCTGCGTCAATTCCGGACGATGTATGAAACCCTGGAACGAGAGAAGCGGGATATCGGCCATTTCCTGCGTGGGCTGGCGCAGCCTGGCCAAAGTGTGATGGTCGCGCATGGCTGGACGGCCTACGACAGCGGCTTACACGCCTACGACCTGACCGGGATCAACTCAAAGGAAGCCCTGGCCCTCAAGACAGACCGCCTCGCCATGCTCGACACCTTTCAGCCCGATTTCATTGCTCTGCATGTCTTCAATTTTGCCATCCTGCCCAGCCGGTACAACCTGATCCACATTAGCAAAGACCTAACCCGCTACACGCCCTCCTTTTGGCAAGTATGGAGCCAAAAGCCAGAAGCCCATTGGCTGGACCTCTACAAAATCCGGGAGATCATGTCCTTGGTGGATTGGGAGACGAGCCGCTGCTTATCAACGGCAACTATCGTACAAAGCGGGCCCCAGGAGATCCGCATCGCATCGTCGGATCCAACCGAAGGAACAACGTCGTCTGTCGTCTTTCCCGCGATGCCTCTGCGGAACAGTGCGGTGGGCCTCTATGTGGTGGCTGAACCCGCAGGGCAGGAAGAGATCCTACTCCGCCTGAGGGTACAAATGGACGAGCATCTCTTCAGTACAGAAAAGCAAATCCATGCCACAGAGAGTCCTGTCATGGCCGCGGTGGCCGTGCCAGCCCATGGGACAGGCACGGTGACGGTCGAGGTGAATCTTCCATCCACTCCCAACGGGAAGACACTCTATTTGCTGGATCCCTTCTGTGTGAATGGGGTGGATTTTTCTATCCACGATATTGAGAGATGTCTATACTGACCAGACAACTTACCAAGCGGTGCACTGTTTGATAAAATAACCAGAAAAGGCGTCTAAATTCTTGAAGGAGGATGAATATGGATCTAAAAGGCAGCCAAACCGAGAAAAATTTATTGAAGGCGTTCGCGGGAGAATCCCAGGCTCGGAACCGCTACACCTATGCCGCCGGTGTCGCCCGCAAGGAAGGCTATGTACAGATCGCCGATATTTTTGAAGAGACCGCCAACCATGAAAAAGAGCACGCCAAGCGCTTCTTCAAATTTTTGAAGGGTGGGATGGTAGAGATTACCGCCACCTTCCCGGCCGGCATCATCGGCACCACCGCGGAAAATTTGAAAGCGGCGGCGGAAGGAGAAAACGAGGAATGGACCGAATTGTATCCTGAATTCGCGCGGATCGCGCGCGAAGAGGGATTTGAACTGGTCGCCAAGACATTCGAAGCGGTCTGCATCTCTGAAAAACAGCATGAACGCCGCTATCTGGGCTTATTGAAGAATATTGTAGAGGGCACCGTTTTCAAGAAAGACGGAAAAGTCTACTGGCGTTGCCGTAATTGCGGGTTTATCCATGAAGCAGACGAAGCCCCCACGGTATGCCCCGCGTGCGCGCATCCCCAAGCCCATTTTGAACTACTTGCCGAAAACTGGTAAGCCAATTCAAGGTCAAATCCACCCCGAAGCGCCGACCCGCTTCGGGGTGTTTTTATTCGAACACACGGCGGAACCTAACAGGAATTAAATCCGCCGGAGGCGCTGGATTTCTATTGACTTTGCCCAAAAAAGAGAGATAGTGTTTACAACACGCGAGAAATCCGTTTTGTTTCAATGAGAAACCCGCCAGGGAGGCTGGCCGCGCCGCTAAAAGTCCCCTCCCTGCCCATGAGAGGATTATGGAACAGCAGACTAAAAACGACATCTGGGATGAGAAACAAATCCCTTTAAAAGACGTGGTCCTCAGCAACAGTTGGGCCATGCAAGCAATTCTGTTGTATTTGGAAGAACAAAATCCGGGGGCGCGGGACCGGATTTGGCAACATTACCTGGCCATGAAAGAGCAGGCGGACAAAGCCTTGCGCGATGGAGCCAAGGGGGAGAACGCAGAAGGAGAAGAGAAATGACTCCCTGTGTGATCCCCGGGCTGGCAGAAATGAGTGGCTGATAGCCTGGTCAAGGGCGCTTGGATAAGAGCGCCCTTCGTCTTTATACAGGACTCGTCAAAAGCAGGAGAACACAAAGGATGCAGAATGAGAGAAGGCGATTGGCCGCCTCCTCTCCATCCTTGCATCAACCCAAATCTCATTCGAGAGTATGGAGGCAGAATCATGGAGAATACCATCGCACACCCCACACGGTCGTTTGTTCCGGAATCGGTAAATGTCGGAGACTGGACCCAGTTGGAACCGCTGTTTCTGCAATTGCTAGAGCGGGAAATCGACTCGGTCCCCGAATTAGAACAATGGCTGCTGGACAGCAGTGAATTGGCCGCCCTGATTTCGGAAGAACGATCGCGCCGGTATATTCAAATGACATGCCATACCGATGATGCCGATTGCGAACAACGCTATCTGGAGTTTGTCGAGCGGGTGGAACCACGCTGGAAATCGTTTGGACATAAATTACGGGTGAAGTATTTCGAGACCCCGTCACGGGAACAATTGCCAAAATCACGGTATGAGGTGTTAAACCGGAATACCGAAGCGGATATCCGGCTGTTCCGCGAAGAAAACATCCCTTTGCAAACCGAAGAAACCAAACTGAGCCAAACCTACCAAAAACTCTGCGGTGCCATGACGGTAGAGTTTGATGGGCAAGAGCAAACGCTACCCCAGATGGCGAAAGTGCTGGAAGAGACCGACCGTAGCCGCCGTCAGGCAGCCTGGGAAAAAACGGTGGAGCGCCGCTTGCAGGATCGGGAACAGTTAGACCAGATTTTTTCTGATCTCATTCGCAAACGCAATTCCATCGCTCGAAACGCGGGATTTGAAGATTTTAAGAAATACGCATTTTTGATGTACAAACGCTTTGATTATACGGTAAAAGACTGCCAAGCCTTTCACGCCGCAGTCGAGCGGGAAGTCGTTCCCCTGGCCCGGCGGCTGGCGGAAAAACGGCGGAAACAACTGGGATTGGAAACCCTCCGGCCGTGGGACGTCAGCGTCGACCCTCTGGGCCGCCCCCCTCTGCGCCCGTTCGAGACAGTGGAGCAACTGTGCTCCGGATGCGAAGCGATTTTCCGCGGTATCGAACCCATACTGGCCGACCGCTTCGTCACCATGAAAGAACAAGGCGAACTGGATCTGGATAGCCGCAAAGGCAAGGCGCCAGGTGGATATCTATCCAGCCTGGATGCCGTCCGTCGGCCCTTTATCTTCATGAACGCCGCCGGGCTGCAGCGGGATGTGGAAACCTTGCTGCATGAATGCGGCCACGCCTTCCATCTGCTGGAATGCCGGGACGAACCCTTGCTGGAATACCGGGAAGCCCCACTGGAGTTTGCGGAAGTGGCCTCAATGGCGATGGAACTGTTTGGCTCGGACTCGTTGACTACGTTTTACGACGCGGACGACGCGGCACGGGCGAAACGCAAATTGTTGGAAGGGATCATCGAAGTATTGCCCTGGATCGCCCGGATCGATGCGTTCCAACTTTGGATCTACAAAAATCCCAAGCATGTCAAGGAAGAACGGACGCGCTACTGGCTGGAGTTGGATGAACGCTACGGCATCGAACTGGATTGGTCCGGCTATGAGGCCGCGCGGGAAACCTCGTGGCAAAAACAACTGCATCTGTACTGCTGCCCATTCTACTACATCGAATACGGGATCGCGCAATTGGGGGCGTTGCAATTGTGGCGCCGCTTCAAAACCAATCCCGGGGCGGCGATTCGCGATTACCGCGCGGCCCTGGCCCTGGGCGGAGCCAAACCGCTGCCCTACTTATTTGAAACGGCGGGGGCACAGTTTGACTTCAGCGAAGAAACCATCAAACCCTTAATCAAAGAGATTGAACGCGAACTCGCCACCTTGCCGGAATAAGACGCGAACCCATTGAATGCAAAAACCGGGGCGATGTGGCATCACCCCGGTTTTTTTATTGCATACCTAGTTTGGACTCTTTATCCAATGTCCGCCTTGGGTGTCAGATCCATGGGCGTTTTGTGAAGAACCTTGATCAGTGCGGGTAAAAAAACCACACAAGCGAACCAGTAGGTCACCGTACCGATGGCCATCAACATGCCCAAACTGCGCAAGCCTTTGTGAGACGCGAAAACCAGGCTGCCAAATCCAATAAATGTCGTCAGCGTGGTCAGGGTTAGCGTGGTCCCGGTGGTATAGATAGCCCGTTCCACATCATGATCTTCCTGGTAACGGTGAAAGAAGTGAACCGCGTCATCGACTCCAATCCCAATCAGGATAGGGATGGCGAAGAAATTGGCCAAGTTGAGATTGATCCCCGCCAAGCCCATCAGTTCGATCAGCCAGATGATCCCCAATGAAAGGGGAACAATGATATAGAACAAGGCTCGGAAGGAAAGGAAATCCAGAAAGACAAGCAACAGCACGGCAATATATGAAAAGATCCCAATCTTGATAAACGACTGCCGCATGAGCAGGCTGGATTCATACACCTGGATCGGCGTACCGGTCACATGGGGATCAACCTGGCGCATCTCGTCCACAAATTTCTTCATCGGCCCACTTTCCCAGATATTTTCCTTGGGATAGGCCATGATCAGGAGGGAGTTGTCCTTCCCCACATAGAGCGTGTGAAAGATCGAAGGCAAATCCTCCAGCGTGGGCTCGGATTGAAACACCTGCTTCTCGACCGCTTCCAACTGCGCCCGGGGCGTCTCCAACAAGAGCCGGTTGGCCTCGTCCAGTTTCCGTGTTACCTCGGAAGGGGCCCCGGAAAGCAGGCCCGCCAGTTCCTGCAGTTGGCGAAAGAGGGCCTCGTAGTCCTCCATTCCAGCCGAAGAAGCAGAGGAGGAACGAGAATTCTGCTGGGACAGGGAGAAGAGCAGATTCTGGATTTGGCTCGCCAACTGGTGCGCCTTGGTTGGATTGGGCTGATAGGCATACAACTCTTTTTTATCGAGCGTGGAAAAGAATGTCCGTAAGGCCATAAGCACTTCTTGTTTTTGGGGAGTGATCAGAGGGAAAACGTCATCCAGGCTTTCTGTCGTCGCCACCGTCTCGCACTGGCGCAGGATGGCGTCGGTTTCTTTCATCTCGCGCAGCGTGGGTTCGGTGAACGCGCAATACCAAGTGGAGTGCTCTGATTCGTTCAATAGTTTGATTTCATATTCCACCGATTCCAGCCCTTCGGCTTGGAGTTCCAGCAAGTTGTCGTTGAAATGAACGCGGAAGAATTGTTCGGACAGCAGCAGCGTCGCGGCTACAATGGCCAGCACCATAAAAAGGGGATGGCGGGAAACATGCTGGAGCCCAATCAGGTGGAAAGGCGCCGAAACCGTCACGCTTTTACGGACATGGCTGTCATAGACCATCAGGAGAGAGGGGAGAGTAACCAGCATCGCTAGAAGACAGAAGACAATCCCCATCCCAGCGACATACCCCAACTCGGCCAACCCTTTGAAATCGGTCAGCATGGCCAGCATGAAGGCGATACACGAGGTCAGCGCCCCAGTGATAATACCGCTACCAATGTGTTGAAGGGCATGGCCGATAGCAACGGCGGGATTGCCCGCACGGTCCAGTTCTTCCTGATAGCGGTGAAGGAAATGAATTCCAAAGTCAATCCCCAGACCGATAAGAACCAACGCGAAGACCAGGGAGAGCAAGTTGAGGTGGCCTAGGGTGAGAGCGACGAAGCCATACGTCCAGCCCATTGCAATCAAAAGGGCAATAATGGCCAACAACGGACGCACCAACTCACGAAAGAACACAACAAAGAGAACCGCCACACCCACAAGGGCAATCAGGCTGGATTCCATCATATCCTGGTTGGTGGTGCTCATTTCATCGGCCTGCAGGGCGGGGCGTCCGGTCAACCCGGCTTTGACCGATGGGAAATCCATCTGGGTCAACCAAATATCCTCCCGGACACGTTGGAGTGGTCTTTCAATGACACTGAGGGTGGAGTAATCCTTGTTGGGCATGATCAGCATCAAAAGAAAATTGCCCCGGTCAGACCAGAGATATTTCGTGTCTTCCAATTCGTGCAGTTCGTCTTCCCACTGGGAAAACTGGGAGAGTTCCGTATTGGGGCGGCCTTGCAGCGCATCCAGCAGGATTTGCAGTTCGCCGCTCAACGCGGCGCTGGGCTGGGTAGCGAGACGCTGGGGGTCAGCCAGGGAGTCGGTAATCCGATCCAGGATCGTATCCATGGATGGTGTGGCAAACAGGTCCTGAATATCATTTTTATAAGTTTGTAGTTCTTGATGGAGGGTTTGCAAATCCTCCACCGGCGCGTAGAGGAGTGCATAATCACGAATCCAGCGGGTATCGAAGGAGTAAATCACATTCTTGATATCGGGGCTGCGGTGCAAACGCTCCGCTAACGCATCGGCAAATGCCGTCATCTCCGGTTTGGAAGGCCCTTCGACGACAACGTAAAGAAACTCCAGATCCCCAAAAGTGCGCAGAAATTCCATATAGCGGGCATGATATGGCAGATCCTCAGAGAGAAGCCGGTCCTGATCGGTAATCATCTCCATGGTGGCCACGCCATAGAATCCAGCCAAGGAAGCGGAAAGAAAGGACGCGAGAACAACCAGCCAGGCATGGCGGGTTACGAGAAGGTGGATACAGCGAAACAGCGTGTTTCTCATTGATTTAGATAGGTTTATCCCTCGGTTTTGAACCGGGACCGCAGTTGTTGCTTGGCGGCGGCAGAAGCCAGTTGTTTCCCCACCGACCAGATGGGGCCAGGAAATTTGGCACAATCCGCCAGGACGTGGGCAAAGGCACCGATGAGGTGTTGCAGTTGATCCTGGGTCAGAATGAACGGGGGCAGCAGTTTGACGATCTCTTGATGATGCCCGCTAACCTGAGTGAGGATGTGGTGCGTTTTGTACAGTTCCATCACCACCGCCTGGGCAAAAAGGCCATTTTCCGCGGCATGAAGCAGGGCCCAGGCAGGCTTGAGCAAGAGGGATTTGGGAGAGGTAAATTCCACCCCGATCATCATCCCCTTTCCCCGTACTTCTTTCAGAAACTCGCTGGAGATGGCTTGCAGGCCTTGGCGCAAAAACTCCCCTTTCTGGGCCGCCTGCCGCACGAGATCTTCGTCCTCCAGCAATTGCAGCGTCGCTAAACCGGCAACCATGGCCAGGCTATTCTGGCCAAAGGTTGAGGAATGGACAACGCAGCGGTCCAGGCGGCTGAAGACGTTTTTGTACACGGCATCCGAGTACAGAATCGCCCCGACCGGAATCAGGCCGCCGCTGAGAGCCTTGGCCGCGATCAGAATGTCCGGCTCCAGGTCCCAATGCTGGCTGGCCCACATCTTGCCAGTTCGGCCAAGGCCGGTTTGGATTTCATCGATGACCAACAAGACGCCATTCTCCCGGCAGAGGGTTTGCAGGGCTGGATAAAGCGAATCGTCCTTGGGGTAAAACACCCCTTTGCCCCGGATTGGCTCAAAAAAGAGGGCGGCTACATCGCCTTTTTTAATCTCGCGCGCGACAGCGTCGTAGTCTTCCAAGTTGATTTTTTCGCAATGGGGGAGGAGATCGCCAAATCCTTCCCGGAAGGATTCATCGCCATTGAGGGCGAGGGAGCCGGTACTAAGGCCATGGAATGCCCCTTGGTTGAAAAGAATTCGGGATCGGCCGGTCGCACAACGGGCAAACTTCAGCGCGCCTTCCGTGGATTCGGTGCCGGAATTGGTAAAAAAAACATGGGCCAAGCGCTTCCCCGGCGCCCCAGCCAGAAGTTTCTGTGCCAAAAGACCGCTGAGCAGGTGCGTATCCATTTGCACCAGGTTGGGGAGGTCGAGGTCCAGCGCGTCATGGATGGCTTGGCAAAGGGCTGGATGATTACGGCCCATGCCGAACACCCCATACCCGCTGAGGGCATCCAGGATGGGGCAGCCATTCAGCGTGGTCAGATAAGCGCCTTTCCCGGCGGTGTATTCATGGGCAAAACCGATCATCTCCAGCACATTGGAGAAGACGGGATTCATGCACGCTTCGTGGAGAGCGCGCGCTTGTCCTTGCGATTGCTGAAGCAAATGGTGTAGGTCAAAAGGCATGATAGTGTTCCTAACTATGCCCTAAAGGCAGAGGAAAGAAATCCACCGCGAAAAAACGGTGGACTTAATGGGGTCCATCCGGAAAGGATGGCAACGATCAGGAGGGAAGTTGAATGTGGTGCCGCTCCATAATCGCGCGCCATTCGGCTTCGGGTATTTCTTGCGATTCCTCGATAAGCATGACAGGAATCCCATCTTTAATGGGATACCGGCGCCGGGTTTTGGCATCGGTGGATACAATCCAATCCCCATCCATGACGATGGGGGCTTTGGTCAAGGGACAAGCCAGGATTTCAAGCAATTTTTCACTGATCGGCATTGGGTTTTCTCCCGTGAGTTTGAATAAAGCATAGTATTCAGGGTATAGAATGCAAGGTTTTCTGGAGGGGGTCAAGATGATCCGCTGTTCCCTAAAAAATTGATTGACAACGGATTTTTTTTCATAAATAATGGAGGCGAACTCTTGCAATTCAAGAGGGTTACAAAAATTACTATCGATCAATCTCATCAAAAGGAGAGAAGGAGTGATCTAATGGATGGTGAACGTAGACTTTTGCAACTGGGTATGATTCTGCTTTGTATTGGGCTAGTTCTGCCTGCGCTGGCACAGCCGATTGGAGAGGAAATTACCATCATTGACGAAACCCCGGTATACAAGAATGTGGAGGGGTTGGTCACCTACACGGCGGATGGGCCGGCCGTGTTAGGACAAACCACGGGGGATGACCGCGAACCGAAAATTTCTATCCTGGCAAACGGTACCACCGCAGTCTTTTGGGTAAATCGACTGGGCAGCCACCATGTCAACGGTGTGGATGCGGCGGGAAATTTGGTTTTCCCAACCATCACCGAAGACAATGCGGCGGATATCCTGATCGGGCCGAACACCGGCGGGAACACCAACTGGACCCTCAACAAATCCAATATCGCGGGCACCCAGTTTCTTGCCGCGGCGACATGGAAATACAGCCAACTTTCCGGAACCACCGCCGTGATTCCGGATACCGTGATCGACCAGGCCGGCTTGCGGCAGGACGATGGGCAGGGGCACGGCTTCTTCAAATTGTTTAACGATCAGCTGCTCCCCATCAGCGATCAACCGATCTCCATCTCGCAGTTCAGCGCGGGGCATCGCGAATGGGACTGCTGCTGGTTGAGCAACGGGCGCTTTGTCATCAGTACCGCGTCACAGGACCATCCCTATGCAGAGGATCCGGATTACAGCACAGGCGGCAACCGGATTGGATTCATCAACCTCTTCAACGCGGACGGAACCCGCTACAAAGACGAGATGTATGCGGTGGAAGACATGACCGGCTCACAACATGATTTACGCCTGGGTGGTTTGGCTAATGGTTTCGTAATGGTGTACTATGATAACAAATCCGCCATTGCTGGCCCCAGCGTATACAAAGGCGTCGTGTTTGATAACGAAGGCAACAAAACCAAGGACTTTTTAGCGTATGATGAAACCACTGGGTATGGCGCGGGTTGGATGGACGCGGGAGGCGGCAGCACCTTTGTCACCGTGAATACCGCCACACCCAACGAAACAATCGGCGTACCAGACCTAATGGTCGGGACCCAGACGGTATTTGCCCGGCTTTGGACCAGTGACGGCGAACCATTAACCCCGTTTATCGTCGTCACCCAGGCGGCGGATTTCCGCGAAGTAACGCGGGAACGGTGCGCCATGGCGCCCAATGGGTCGTTTGTCGTGACTTGGCATGACAAGGGTGCGGATTGGGTGGATGGCACCGAAAGTGTTTGTGCGCGGGTATTCAACGCGGACGGCACACCGGCCACCGATGCCTTCTTGGTACATGACATCCCCGAGTTTGTCGATCCGACAACAGGGGAAGGATTAAATGGCGGTTGCGGGGAGGTCTTCCCCGCCATCAATAACGAGCGGGTCGCGATTACCTGGGGCTCGCGCGCGGTTCCTGGCAAGGGGTTAGGCACACGGGATATCGTGGTCATGGCATTCAAGAATCCCGCCGCTGATACCGAAGTGGACCAGTGGAGTTTGTTTGAATAAGAAGAAAAAGCCGTCGGAGTGCCTCCGGCGGCTTTCTCCGGCGGCTTTTTACTGGGAGGGGAGCCCATTAAAACCAAATTGGAGAGCATCGAAATGAAGAATGCACGCAGTGGTTTTACCCTAATTGAACTTCTGATCGTCGTGGCCATTATCGGAATTTTGGCGGCGATCGCGGTACCCAATTTTATGAATGCCCAGATCAAAGCCAAACTCAGCCGGGTCAAAACCGATATCCGAGCCTTGGCACAGGCGCATGAGATGTATTTTGTCGACAACAATTCCTATCCGCCCGAATCCGAAGATGATATTTTTACCGGGCGCCGTACCCGGATGGAAGCAGGCTTGTTTTGCCTGACCTATCCGGTCGCTTATATGTCATCATTACCCCACGATCCCTTCCAGGATACATCCGCCGCACGGTTTGAAGGGACAGAAGCAGCTTACGAAACCGGGGTCGCTCAGCGAAATAAAAAAAATGTGGCCTATAATATTTTCTCCCGGGGACCGGACATGGCCGAGAATGGATTGTATTCGGCTCAACCCTTTTTTGGGATGCAGCGCAACAATGGAGAAGGCAATACCTACAGCCCAACCAATGGCTTGACCAGCATGGGCGATATTTACTGGTATGGCGGCGATCCCAGCGTGGTCTTGATGCTCAAGATCGACGGGAAAACCTATAACGGCAATTTCCCGCCCAATTTTGCGAATTGATGAACACGAGTTCTCATCCCAAGAGAACTGGGGTAAGGGCACAACCAATGTGCCCTTTTTCATATTGGTAGTAATGGGGCATCAGGATGGAATGGTGGGGGAATCAGCAAGAGTCCCTGGGGACCGGTTCCCTCTTCTAAGGCAGGAGAGGAAGATTATACTTACTTGAGTAACCCACTTTGAACGAAATGAACGAGTGATACCATCGTGAGACATATACTCTTATTGGGCGTAGGCCCGCTTCCATTTTATCAATCAGACAAAATGTACGGATTTGGAATTCGGGCTTGGCAATTCGCGCTGCCCCTGCTCAAAGCAGGGCATCACATCACCCTGGTGACGCTGGAATTCGGCGCCGCGCGGGAGAGTGATATCAAAGTGACATACCAGTTTCCACCTGCCTGCTTCGGTTCGATCGAACACATCACCTTACCCGAACCCAGTCCGCGAACGACAAACATCCTCTTAACAAAACTGGAAGAGATTATCCGGTCCTACCGGCCAGACGCCATCATCGCGGCCGGATCGACCATTACAACCAATTTGGCGGCGATGCTGAATACTTCGCTGCCGATCTGGATGGATATGTTCGGCGACTTGTTCGCGGAGGTGCAAGCAAAAAGCCCGTTTGTCAACGCGCGGGATCAGATCACCTTTTTTCATCACGTTCTCAGCCGGGTTCTCTTGCGGGGCGACCGATTCTCGGTCGTCTCGGAAATGCAGCGGGGAGCGGCGATGGGGCAACTGGGATTGATGGGTCGACTCAATCAGTACACCCTGGGGGAAGAACTGGTATACACCATCCCCTGCGCGGTCAATGGGGATGTGATGCCAGTGAAGCGGAAAACCATCTTGCGGGGCAAGGTGGTAGAACGAGGCGATTTCTTGCTGCTATGCACGGGTGGCTTCAATACCTGGATGGATGTCCCCACTCTCTTTGAAGGAATAGAACGGGCGATGGAAAAAAATCCGCGCATTCACTGCGTGGTAACGGGTGGCGCGATTGTGGGGCATCACGAAGATGGCTTCACCAAATTCCGCGGTTTGATCTCCAAGAGCCCGCATGAAAAGAATTTTCACCTGCTGGGTTGGCTCTCCAACGAGGATGTGGATCAGGTGACGATGGAATGCGACCTGGGTTTGAATGTCGATCTGCCCATTTATGAATCCTACCTGGGCAGCCGCAACCGGATGCTCTATTGGATGCAATTTGGGCTTCCGGTACTGACTACGCTAAATACCGAGTTGTCCCATGTGTTATTCGATAACGATATCGCGATCGGGGTACCCCACAGCCAGCCCCGGCTTTTGGCAGACAAAATTGTGGAGGCCTCACTGAACCGGCGTAAAGTGCGGCGCAAGGCCATGAAAGCGCAGGAGTTTACCTACCAATATTTTAGTTTTGACGAGACCTGTCTGCCCTTGGTGCGGTGGGTGGAGCATCCGGCAACGGCTTCGGATATCGTACAACGGTCCAGCCAAGGCAAGCCCCTGAGCGATGTTGAC
>JAVFAP010000032.1:0-14067 GCA_034002445.1 bacterium
CGCATGACCGAAAACCTCAAACACAATCAATACCAGCCTCAATCGCTGGAAAAACAGGTCTTGATCATCTTCTCGGGGGCACAGGGGTTGTTGGATAGTTTGCCTCTGTACCAAATCAAGGCGTTTGAAGAGGAACTCTATCCTTATATTGAGGATAAAGCCCCAGAACTTCTCCAATCGATTAAGGAAACCAAGACGATTTCAGAAGAGGTGGGCAAGACACTCAAACAAAAAATTGCCGACTTCAAAGAGCTGTTCATCGAGCGGTACAAGGCGTAACGGGGTGGCACGGGAGATGGAGATCCCTCTCCCCGCCGAGTTGGCGCCGATGGCCAAAGGGCAGGCCCTGAGTGAGTGAAAACTGAACGACGCAGGGATGACGTCGTGGAGTGGAATTTTTTACCCAGATTCTGTCCTTGCGCCCGAAACCCTGGCAACCCCAGTAGATGAGCCGCCCAACCAGGCTGGAGTGACCTCCGGCTGCGAAAATCTGAATGGGAAGTGGAAGCCATGCCTTCACTAAAACAACTGCGACGCCGGCTTCGGACGGTCACCAGCACCAAATTAATTACACGAGCGATGCGCTCCGTCGCCGCGTCCAAACTCCGCAAGACACAGGATCGGCGGATCAAGGCCAAGCCCTATGTCAATCAATTGCAATCCCTGGTTGCCCAGGTCCTGAAAAATGTCAGCCTGGAAGGACAGCCTCTCCTGCAAAAACGGTCGACGAACAAGCGGCTGATTGTGGTCTTCTCCTCCGACCGCGGGCTTTGTGGCGCGTTCAACGCCACCATTTGCCGCTATGTGGAAGAGTTGTACAGCCAAGCCAACAAGGATGAAACCAGTCTTTATATTGTAGGCAAACGGGCCTACAGTTATTTTCAAAAGCAAAAAGCCCAGATCGCAGGGCATCATATTGGGTTTGGCGGGGATATCGATGTGCCTCAAATTCTGAAGGTCGCGCAAGATATCCAATCCCGCTTCCTGAGCGGTGAAGTGGATCAGGTGGAGTTGGTTTATAATCATTCCCTGAGCGCCATGATCTACCGGCCCCGGCATGAGGTCTTTCTTCCCCTGCAACGGGATGAACTTCTCTCGTCCCTTGGACAGCAAGAATCAGAAGAGTTGTGGGAAACCGATTACATTTTTGAACCGGATCCCAAAACCTTGCTGGGAGAACTACTTCCAAAATTTGTGGAAACCAAAGTCCTCTATACCTTTATCGATGCCTTCTCCGCGGAGCATCAGGCACGGATGCTGGCGATGACTACCGCGAACGAAAACTGTTCCGAATTAATGGATAGCCTTACCTTGCAGCTCAACAAAGCACGGCAGGGCATTATCACCAAGGAACTGTTGGAAATCGTTGGAGGGGCGGAAGCACTGCGGGGATAACGGGATTTGACCGCTTTTCCGCTTTGCGTGGAGATGAGGGACAAAGTAACAAACCAAGGTGGGTTCATTTTGAGCAATGCCACTGGGCCTGCCTCTTGAAATTTGCCAAACACGTTTCGCGAACAGAACCTTCTAACAAGAGTGAGGCTGCATTATGTCGAATATTGGATACGTCCGGCAAGTCATTGGCCCGACAGTCGATATTGAATTTGATTCCGATCATCTTCCCAATATCCTCAACGCCATCACGATCGATGACGAGGAGAAAAAGATTCATCTGACCGTGGAAGCCGCGCAACATATTGGTAACAACCTGGTGCGCTGTGTCGCCATGTCCTCGACCGATGGTCTGGTGCGGGGTATGAAAGCGGTCGACACGGGAAGCCCGATCACGGTTCCGGTTGGGGAACAATGTCTGGGACGGATGTTCAACCTGCTGGGCGATCCCATCGACCAAAAAGAAGGTTCGCTGGATGTAACCCAGCGCTATCCCATCCATCGCCCCGCTCCTCGATTTGATGAACAGGTCCCTGTCGCAGAACAGTTCGAAACCGGGATTAAGGTAATCGACCTGCTTGCTCCTTACGCCAAAGGGGGGAAGGTCGGCCTTTTCGGCGGTGCCGGTGTCGGCAAGACCGTCGTTATTATGGAATTGATCCGCAATATCGCCCAGGAACACGGCGGCGTTTCGGTTTTCGGCGGGGTTGGAGAACGCACCCGCGAAGGGAACGACCTTTGGCTGGAAATGAACGAATCCGGCGTTATTGACCGGACCGCCTTGGTGTTTGGGCAGATGAACGAACCCCCGGGAGCCCGTCTCCGCGTCGCGTTAACCGCGCTGACCATGGCCGAATTCTTCCGCGATGAGCGGGGCCAGGACGTCTTGCTTTTTATCGATAACATTTTCCGCTTTACCCAGGCGGGATCCGAAGTGTCCGCGCTGTTGGGCCGTATGCCTTCCGCGGTGGGATACCAGCCCACGCTGTCCACCGAAATGGGTGCCCTGCAGGAACGAATCACATCAACCAAAAAAGGCTCAATTACATCGGTACAGGCCATCTATGTTCCCGCCGATGACTTGACTGATCCCGCGCCCGCGACCACCTTCTCGCACTTGGACGCGACCACGGTTCTTTCCCGGCCGATCGCGGAATTGGGGATTTATCCGGCGGTGGACCCGCTCGACTCCACTTCCCGCATTATGGATCCCCGGATCTTGGGTGAAGATCACTACAATACCGCCAAGGAAATCCAGCAGATTTTGCAGCGTTACAAAGACTTGCAAGACATCATCGCCATCTTGGGGATGGATGAACTCAGTGATGAAGATAAGATCACGGTGCAGCGGGCGCGGAAAATTCAGCGCTTCCTGTCCCAGCCCTTCTTTGTCGCCGAACAGTTCACCGGCCGCGAGGGGCGTTACGTCAAGATTGCGGATACCATCGAAGGCTTCAAGCGGATCGCCTCGGGTGAACTCGATGAACTGCCCGAGCAGGCCTTCTACATGTGCGGTACCATCGAAGAAGCCATTGACAACGCCAAGAAGATGGCGGAAGCGTAAGTTTCCTCCGCTGCATGCTAGTCATACAGAATTGGTTGGGCTGACGAACACACCACGGCGGCCCTACCGTCATGGTTCTCAGCGAGTACAATATCCCCATAGGGTCTCGCAGGATCCTATGGGGTTCACATTCCCGGTGTGAATAATCGCAACCAATATAAAATTGGCATGACAGCGTAAGTGGGGCCATCGTACCGCTTACGTTTCAATATACACTGCAGTACAGGGTGCATCGATTATGGCAAAGACATACCCGCTTCGTATACTGACCCATGAAGAGCTGGTTTTTGAAGGCAAGGTGGAATCCTTGATGGTTCCGGGCGCGCTGGGGTATCTGGGTGTGCTAAGCCATCATGCGCCGTTGATCACAACCTTGAACAGCGGCCAGCTTTCTTTTAAGGATGCGGACGAAAAAACGCATCGCTACTCCATCAAGGGTGGTGTTCTGGAAGTCTCCAACAACCAGGCGGTGCTTTTGACGGAATCCATCCAACCCTTGCAGCCCTGATCCGTGTATTGAATCCAGCGCGGACCGGAAATACTCCGTTCCGCTTCTTCTCTTGGTTTGTATACTGTAGATCAAGAGGAACCCGTCTAACTTCCCCCGAAGTGTTTTCCTGGTTTTTCTGTTGGCTCCATCGTAAGGTCGAGACCGGGCAGCTGTATTGATCTGACAGCACCCAAAAAATCGATCCATTCCAGTGATTTTTCCAGAGCGTGTTATCTGTATATCCCGCTTGGTGCGATGGATGGTCTAACGAAAGAACCTTCTTCATCCCAACATAACTCATCAGCATTTTTCCAGGGATTCGTGAATCGGGCTAGGGAATTGGCAAGAAACCCGGCTAGGAATTTTCGTTTTTCCGTACCGCTTCGGTGGAAACAGAAATTCAACTCTTGCCAAATGGAACGAAATAGGAAGAATGATAGAAAAATTTATGAATAGTGGAGAAGGCTCTATGTTCAAGAAAATCACTATACCTGCCGATGGCAACAAAATTGAGTGGAACGGGGATGCAATGCGGGTGCCGGACAACCCCATTATCCCTATCGTGGAAGGGGATGGCATCGGGACCGATATCAGTCCCGCGATGCAAATTGTTCTTGACGCGGCAGTTGCCAAAGCATATCAGGGAAAAAAGAAGATTGCCTGGATGGAAGTCTATTCTGGTGAAAAGGCCAACGCAGTCTATGGTGATTACCTGCCCCAAGAAACACTGGATGCCTTCACCGAATTTTCGGTCGCGATCAAGGGCCCATTGACGACACCTGTCGGTGGCGGATTCCGCTCCCTCAACGTTTCCATCCGCCAGAAATTGGATCTCTTTGCCTGTGTCCGCCCGGTTCGTTATTTTGAAGGCGTACCCAGCCCGGTCAAGGAACCCCAAAAATTGAATGTCGTCATCTTTCGTGAAAATACGGAGGATGTCTACGCGGGCATCGAATGGCAGCAGGGCACACCTGAAGTGCAAAAAGTGATTGACTTTCTGAACACCCAGATGGGAAAGTCAATCCGCGCCGATTCTGGTATTGGGATCAAGCCGATCAGCGTGTTCGGCAGCCAGCGCCTTGTTCGCGCCGCGATCAAGTATGCGATCCAGCGCAAGCGGGGTACGGTGACGCTGGTGCACAAAGGCAACATCATGAAATATACCGAAGGCGCGTTCCGCGATTGGGGCTACCAATTGGCTGAGCAAGAATTCGCCCAAGAAACCATCGCCGAAAACGTGATGTGGGATCAACACAATGGTAAAAAGCCCGAGGGCAAAGTGTTGATCAATGACCGGATCGCCGATTCGATCTTCCAGCAAGTCTTGTTGCGTCCCGATGAATACGAAGTCTTGGCGACGCCCAACTTGAACGGAGATTATCTCTCCGATGCCTGTGCCGCCCAGGTGGGCGGGCTGGGGATGGCACCGGGCGCGAATATCGGGGACCGGGTCGCTGTTTTTGAAGCCACTCACGGGACCGCGCCCAAGTATGCGGGGCAGGATAAAGTCAATCCGGGCTCGCTGATCCTTTCGGGTGTGATGATGCTGGAACACCTGGGCTGGGACGAGGCGGCCAACCTGGTGATTCAGGGGATTGAAGAAACCATCAAGCAAAAACGTGTAACCTATGATTTGGAGCGGCAGATGGAAGGGTCCACTCTTCTTTCCTGCTCGGCCTTTGCCAAGGCCATCGCCGAAAACATGGGATAACGCGGAGGAAATGGGGCGGCTCTGAACAGGGCGGCAACTCCCGCAGGCAGAACGCGGATTGAATTAACATCAGTTTAACTATAGAAAAGCGAGGTCAGTACAATGCAAAACAAGATTACTGTCGTTGGTGCCGGCAATGTGGGGGCGTCCTGCGCGCTCTACTTGGCTCAGCAAGAATTGGGTGATGTAGTCCTCTTGGATATCATGGAAGGCGTGCCCCAGGGCAAAGCGCTGGATATCATGCAAACCAGCGCCGTGCAGCGCTTCGATAGCCAGGTGACCGGGACGAACGATTACGCCGATACCGCCGGTTCGGATATCGTCGTAATCACGGCGGGGCTGGCCCGCAAGCCGGGGATGGACCGTTTGGATCTGCTCAAAAAGAACGCGGAGATCGTTGCCGGGATCGTGGATCAAGTCAAAACCACCTCTCCCGATTCCATCCTGATTGTCGTCTCCAATCCGGTGGATGTCATGGTCTATCTTGCGTACCTGAAATCGCAATTCCCCTCCGAACGTGTGATCGGCCAGGCCGGCGTGCTGGATTCCGCCCGCTATGCGACGTTCATCGCGATGGAACTGGGCGTATCGGTCAAGGAAGTCAACGCGATGGTATTGGGTGGACATGGCGATTCCATGGTTCCCCTGCCGCGCTTCAGTACCGTTTCGGGGATTCCGATCACCGAACTGATTCCCCCCCACCGCATCAACGCCATCAATGACCGTACCCGCACCGGCGGCGGGGAGATCGTCAAACTGCTGGGAACTGGCAGCGCCTATTACGCCCCGGCAGCTTCGACGGTACTGATGGTGGAATCGATCCTGCACGATTCCAACCATGTCTTGCCCTGCTCGGTTTACTTGACCGGCCAATACGGCATTCGCGATCTCTATGTGGGTGTCCCTGTGAAATTGGGCCGCAAAGGGGTTACCGAGGTGTTGGAACTGAAACTCGATTCCAACGAACAGCAGGCTCTGCTCAATTCCGCGGTGATTTATGAAAAGAGCATTGCCGAACTGAAAACGCTCCTGTAACAACCGTCAAGGACGGTTTGGAAGAAAGGCAATCCACATGGCGGCCGCTGCGGCCGCCATGTTGCGTCTCTCCCATCGTTTTTTCCTGGAAAATCCGGAATCTTGCCAGTCCCTTTTCTCCCGCTCCATGCTAGAATCCAATGGACAATGATGGAACCTACTCGGCGAGGTGTTGGGATGATTATCAAATTTTTGGGCCACTCCTGTTTTTGGATCCGATCTGAATCGGGCACTTCCATTCTGACCGATCCCTATAAAACAGGAGCGTATGGCGGGGCTTTGACCTATGGCCCCATCCAGGAGGAGGCGGATATGGCGGTGATTAGCCATGAACATGAAGATCATGCGGATATCGCCAGCCTGCCATCCCAGCCCTTGCTGATCCGTACGTCGTGCTTGGCCCAAGGGGTCGACTTTGATGTCTATAAGACATTTCATGATAATTCCCAGGGGAAAGAACGGGGAGAGAACCGGGTCACCTGCTTCTTGATGGATGAAATCCGGGTTTGCCACATGGGCGATGTCGGCCATGTCTTATCGGATTCGCTGGTGGAGGAGATAGGGGCGGTCGATGTGCTTCTTCTTCCTGTCGGTGGGACCTTCACCATTGGCCCTGCGGAAGCCGACGCCAATATCGCTCTACTCAAACCCCGCATCGTCATCCCCATGCATTACCATACGGAGAAGTGTGGATTTCCGATCTTGCCCTTGGACGCTTTTTTGGAAGGCAAGCGCAACATCCGCCGTTCCCCGAGCAGCGAGGTGGCGTTGCATCGCGAGGATCTGCCCGAAGAATGTACCTATTTGTGCCTGCCTCCAGCGAATTAATGATGGGATGGATACCGTAAAACTGATGAAAAAAATTGAAGCGATTATCAAACCGTTTAAATTGGATGAAGTCAAGGACGCGCTCAACGATCTGGGCATCGTGGGGATGACGATTATGGAAGTGCGGGGCTTTGGCCGGCAAAAAGGGCACAAGGAACTCTTCCGGGGCAGTGAGTATGTCGTCGATCTGCTGCCCAAAGTCAAGATTGAAGTCGTCGTCAAGGAAGAACAAGCCCGCGATGTGATCAACGCCATTATGGAAACAGCCCGAACCGGGAATATTGGCGACGGAAAAATCTTCGTGACCGATATGCAGGAAGTCTACCGCATCCGAACCGGGGAAGAAGGCGAAAACGCAATCTGATCGGACCGCGCTTGGACTCCGCCGATGGGCGCGGTCCGTAGAGAAACAATCCGGTTTAGTCCTGGATTTGTTTGAGTTTTCGCCAGAGGGTGGGCTGGCTGATTCCCAGGATTTGCGCGGCCTTGGTTTTATTTCCCTCGGTCATTTTTAATACATGGTTGATGTAGTTGGTTTCCAAGGTGGCGAGGGAGGGAAGGTCTGGACCTTCCAGTAACTCGGGGCCTTGCTTGTTTTGGAGGAGTTGCGGCGGCAGGTGCATTGGCTGGATGACGCGCCCGTCCGACAGGACGACCGCTCTCTCGATGGTGTTCTCCAGTTCCCGCACATTGCCCGGCCAGGGATAGGCTTGCAGATAGTCGAAACAGGTGGCGTTGATCCGCACATCGCTTTTGTTCATCTTTTTGGCAAATTGGGAAACAAAGTACCGGGTGAGGGGAATGATGTCCTCCCTCCGCTTCCGCAGGGGCGGGATTTCAATTTCAATCACCGCCAGGCGGTAGTACAAATCCTCGCGGAATTGGTTCTTGGCAATTTCTTCCTGCAAGGATTTGTTGGTCGCCGCCAGGATCCGCACGTTGATCTTGCGGGGCGTGCTTTCGCCCACGCGCATGATTTCCCTCTCTTGCAGGACCCGCAGCAACTTGACTTGCATGGCCGCGGAAATATCCCCAATCTCGTCCAGAAAAATCGTCCCGTTCTGGGCTTGCTCAAACAGGCCGGTCCGGTGATCGATCGCCCCGGTAAACGAGCCCTTTTTATGGCCGAATAACTCGCTCTCCAGCAGGGTCTCCGATAATCCCCCGCAATTGACCGCGACAAAAGGCTTGTTGGCGCGGTGCGAGAGATGGTGAATATACCGGGTCAGCATTTCCTTCCCGGTCCCGCTTTCCCCCGTGATCAAGATCGAGGTATCAAACGGAGCCACCCGCTGGGCAATATCCAAGACTTTGAGAAACGCGGGACTGCGCACTTCGATGAAGAAATGCTGGATCGGTTCCTTGAATTGCGCGAGCTCCTGGCGATGCCGCTGCAATTCATGATTCCGGCGTTTGAGGGCCTCGGTCAGCCGCAATATCCTGCCCTGAATATCATCCGCTTTGAAATAGGGTAAATAGCTGGAGATGACATCCCCCCAGGCTTCCTGGTTTTTCCCCGTGGCGGTGCAGACCCGGTCTCCCTTGCCCCGACATTTGTCCTCGATGAAATACACCGGCCGCTGCAAGCAGAACGAAACATACCCGCTGGCATACCCCGTCATCATCCAGCAGATGGGCTGATCCGCTTTCCCCAACTGATCCAGGTGTTCTTCCGCCTCGGCGGAGGAATGCCATACTAGTTCCATCCGGAACGCCCCATCCTCCCCCAGGGACAACGACTTGATCACATTGCGCGCGATGCCGTGCAACGAATGGAGACGTGGCCCAACCCGCAGCAAGTCCTCGATGGAATCCCACTGGAAAACCCGCTTCATGGCGGCGGCATCCGCCTGGCCCATGAAATACCCAAAGCGGGTCAGGATGCGCCGCGCTTGGGCTAACCCCACCATCTCTACCAAGTCCTTGCGGAACTGGGCAAAGGCGTGCAGATCATGCAGCACCAGCCGCCGTCCTTGCAAACTGACGTGGCCTTGGGAGAACTCGACCAGCTCCTCGATTTTCAGATCTTCGGCAAGCATGACCACCAACCTTTAAATAATGAAATACTTTATTTCATGTTGAAATTATATTTCATAATGAAATCTTGGCAAGAGAGGGGCAAAGCCCTGTGTTTTCAGATAGTTACGCGCGCGGGAGGTCGTTGGCATGGTTGTTGCCTTATAGAAAGGATAGAAAGAGCGCCAGCAGAGACACGAGAGCGCCAGGATTGGAAAGGATGTCACCATGTATTCATTATTGAAAGATTTCAGTGAACGGCATAAAAAAAGCGTGATTGAATGTGCACAAGAATTGATCCGCATACCCAGCCCCACCTACCACGAAGGCAAGGCCGCCCAGTGGATTGAGCAGCGGATGAATGAATTGCACTACGATAAAGTATTTCAAGATCATGTGGGGAATGTCGTGGGGATCATCTTCGGCCGGGAAAGCAATACCACTGTTTTGTTGAACAGCCATATTGATACCGTCCATGCCGATAGCGATCTGTGGAACGGCTCGCCTTTCAGCGGCCGGATCGAGAATCAGCGCATCTACGGCGTAGGCGCATCCGACTGTAAGGGTGGGTTGGCCGCGCAGATGTACGCCGGCGATCTGCTGAAACGCAGCCTTCTGCCTCTGCAAGGCAATCTGGTGGTCGCCGCCACGGTCCGCGAAGAAAACGGCCGCAGTGTGGGGATTCGTACCCTGGTCGAAGAAACCCTGCCCGAGCAAGGCTTGCAGCCGACCTATGCCATTCTGGGCGAACCCACCGATTGCGGCATCTACTACGGGCATGATGGCTGGGTCAAGATCGAAGTTTGCGCCGAGGGGGTGAATCCCTTCCAGGTGGATGACGCCGCCGAAGCGATCTTCAATGATTTCCATGCGGCGACCCAGCGCCGGAGTGGTGCTTCTTCCTCGGAAGGCATGGTGGTTTCCCATCCTCGCTTTGCGGATGAACAGGGCTATCGCCGCGCGACCATCGAAGTGGAACGCCGGGTTCGCCCCACCGAAGCGGTCGATGAAATTCTCGATCAGATGCGCCGGGAAGTCTCGTTGTTGGCCAATTCCATGACCGGCGTGGCGGTAAAGGTCGATGTCTGTCAGCAAGCCGGGGCTGCGGTGCCGCATACCATGCCTTCCATCGTGAACGCCTGGTCCATCGATCCCTTCTCCCGCCTGATTGATAAATCCCGCCAAGCCCTCATCGCCGCGGGGATGGAAGCGCGGCCCGGCAAATGGAAACTCGAACACCGGGGCATGGGAACCGCCGGGGGCGCGCTGGTCAAACAATTCAACATCCCCACCATTGGCTATGGCCCAGGAAGCGAATACCTGGCGCATACACCAGATGAATATGTCGAAATCAAGAAAATCCACGAAACCCTCCTTGGAACAGCGGTGATTGTACAGAACTTGATTGGCGTGCCGGTTTTCGGCTGGTCTTCCGATGACGAAATTTGATCTCGTGCGATGGATACGATCCTGCCGAGTTATCGTTCACGTTGCAGGGAAGGAGGTTTGATAATGTGTATAGAAACGACAACCGAAATAATGAATATTCTGGTATTCAATTGTGGTAGTTCTTCACTCAAGTACCGCTTGATCGAAATGCCCTCCGAGCGGGAACTGGCGGGAGGGGAAGCCCAGCGCGTGGGCCCGAAGACTTCGGAGCCAGCCCGCATCTTTCACTCGGTGAACGGGATTGTGGAAGAACACCGTTATGAGATGCCCGACCACGCCACCGCGTTTGATTGTGTGATGGGCCTCTTGGCGCGGGATGCCAAACTGACGCCGCATGGCCTGGGACACCGCCTGGTCCACGGGGGGACTCTCTTCCAATCCCCCACGTGGGTCGATGAGGTGGTATTGAATCAATTGGATGAAGTGATCGATCTGGCGCCCCTGCACAATCCCCCGGCGATCCGCTTGGTGAAGGCTTGCCAGCAACGCTACCCAGATCTGCCCCAGATTCTGGTGTTCGACACTGCTTTCCATGCCACGATCCCCGATTATGCGCGGCAGTATGCGCTGCCGCGCGCATTGCAGGACAAACTGCATATCCGCAAGTATGGCTTTCACGGCATCAGTCATCAGTATGTCTGTACCGAAGCGGCCCAGTTTTTGGGATTGCCTATGGAGCAACTCACGGCGGTCAGCTGCCACCTGGGTAGTGGCGGCGCCAGCCTGTGCGCGGTTCGTGAGGGGTGCTCTATCGATAACACCATGGGTTTCTCGCCTCTTCAGGGCTTGATTATGAGTACCCGCTGCGGCGATCTCGACCCCAGTATCACCCTGCGTCTGTTGGATCACGTCGATGGGGATTTCCAATCGGTCGAGACGATCTTGAATAAAAAAAGCGGCGTCTTGGGTTTATCGGGCTTTTCGGCGGATATCCGCGATGTGATCAATCCTTCCGAGGAAGAACATCACAAAATCGCTCGGCAAGCCACCCAACTCTATCTCTGGCGGTTGCGGAAATACCTGGGGGCCTATCTGGCTGTTACCGGCAAACCGCACGCGGTGATTTTCACCGACACGATCGGCGAAACTGTGCCCGAAGTTCGCTGGATGGTCAGTTCTGGGATGGAGGCTTTCGGCTTGCGGATAGACCGCCAGAAAAATTGGCATCTAGAGACCTACCCGGCGGATATCGCCGCCAGTGACAGCGCCATCCGGATCTTGGTGATCCGCACCAATGAAGAGCTGGCCATCGCCCGCTATTCGTTCGCCACATTGCGCGAGAACCTCACCCTGGTTTGAATCAGCCCCGGGTCAGCGTAGACCGCTGCGCAAGTAAGCCCATAGGATTTGTAGAAAGGACCGTTGAAGGGATTCCCCATGAATATTCTTGTCATGCAACCGAGAAAAAACCTGACCTATGCCTATTTTTCTTCGGAGCAAAGAACGCCGCTTGTGCGGGGGCAACTGGATTCATACCGTGTTTCGGTGAGAGAAAACTCCCGCCTTGTCGAAGAACTGGATCTGATCCGTCGCCGCTGCGAGGATGCGGTATTGTTCGAAAAACCGGATGCCCTCGCGATCCGGGTCCCCTACGGTGGAACCGAATTCCCCTCCCATGCCCTGGTGACAGCAGAAACACTCCAGCGCATGGAGGCACTGATTGGCTTTGCCCCGTTGCATATTCCGCCGATTGTAACCTTGATTCAATGCTGTCAACGGGTTTTCCCGGACTTGCCCGTGGTGCTCCTGTTTGAAACCGCTTTCTTTACCGCGTTGCCCCGGCGCGAATATATTTACGGCTTGGAGGCCAATTTTACTGAGAAATGGGCTCTGCGCCGCTACGGCTTCAACGGGCTTTTTCACGAAGCGGCCTACGCTTATCTGGCGGAGCAGCAGACGGCGGAAAACAAACGGGACCGGAGCCAGCCCTATCGCGTCTTATCCATTTGCCTGGAGCCGCAACCGGAAATCGCCGCCATCGTCCAGAATCGCGCCATTACAGTGACCAGTGGTGTGACTCCTTTGGAAGGCTTGCCTGGGCAAACCACCTGCGGAGAACTGGATTCCAGCATCATCCTGACCCTGGCAGAAAAAATGAACTGGGGCCCGGAAAAAATTAACGCGGTCTTGACGAAAGAAAGTGGCTTAAAGGGGATGGCGGGTTCCACGATCGATTGGATCGACCTGTTCACCAGCCATGCTTCCGAAGTGCGGCAGGCGCGGGATGTAGTTCAGTACCGCTTTCTGCTCGCCTGTGGCTCCAGTATCGCGGCCATGGGTGGCGTGGATCGCCTGGTCTTTTCGGGCCGCTATGCCCGCATGGGGGATCTCCTCGGCTCCTGGCTGGCTTCCCGTTTGCCCATGATCAACGGGGACGGGCCCTCGGCTGAACCGCCTTGGGTTTGTTATCCTGTAACGCTGGATCGGATCATGGTGGACAAGGCGGCCATGATGTTGCTTTCGCTCCTTGCGCGGACGTGTTGAGGGAGATCGAATGGTTTCTGAAGCATCACCGAGGCATTCAAGCGATTCCGATCGATTGGATGCCTCTTTTCTTTGATTCCTTAAGGCAAATATGATCTATTTGAAAATCATCTCCGCTTTCCCCCTATCTTTTTTTCTTTACTTTCTAAATTATTAAAATCACTCGTCTTTTGGCGGCTGGCGCTCGTAGTACAAGTATCAATCCTAATGCTGGGGGAACATGTATGATCCAGGTGGAAAACCTGCACAAACGCTTTGGCAATTTGCATGCGGTCGATGGCATCTCCTTTTCGGTCAAAAAGGGTGAACTCTTTGGCTTTTTGGGGCCCAACGGAGCGGGGAAGACAACCAGTCTGTCGATGATCGCTGGTTTGCTCAAACCCGATGAGGGTACTGTCTTGATCGATGAAATGGATATCTGGCAGACGCCCTTGGCGGTCAAGAAGATCATTGGTCTGGTGCCGCAAGAAGTCTCTCTGTACGAAGAACTGACCGCTCGTGAAAATCTGCACTTTTGGGGCAGCCTTTACAGCCTGTCCCGGTCAGATCTAGCCAAAAGCATCGATACCTTACTGGATCGGGTGGGGCTGGCGGACCGGGCGAACGATCCCGTGGCGAAATTCTCCGGCGGGATGAAGCGGCGCTTGAATCTGGCCGCCGGGCTGGTGCATCAGCCCCGGCTGGTGTTCTTGGATGAGCCCACTGTGGGTATCGATCCCCAATCCCGCAACAATATTCTGGATTTCATCCGGGAACTCGCCCAGGCGGGGACCACCATTGTCTTTACCACCCACCACCTGGAAGAAGCCGAAAGCCTCTGTGAACGGATCGCGATTATGGATCACGGCAAGATTCTCGCGACCGGCAGTGTGGAAGAACTGGCCAAACTGGTCGGCGATGGCGATATGATTTCTATCCATGGCAAATTTTCGGCCTTGGAATTTAAATCGGTGTTTGATAACGGCTCGGTGAAAGTGATCTCGGTTGCGGATAACACGGCGACTTGCATTTTACCCCAAGGGGGATGGACGATCGCCCAGTTCATGCACCATCTGACCGAAGCCCATTTGGAAATCCTGGATCTCTCCATTCAAAAAC
>JAVFAP010000033.1:0-14003 GCA_034002445.1 bacterium
ATTTAAAAGATGTAAGCGAAAATCGGCTGTTCCAACTTAACGTCACTGGGCCGAGAAGATTTCCTGTTCCTCGATAGAAAAAGCGGGGATGAGGTGGGTTCGGTCATGAAAATCGGGAGAGGGAAGAGATTGATTCGAATCGGAGCGGAGTACCACCAGAGACGGCTGCCAAAAGATTATCATCCCCCACGGAGTCGAACATAACATCCTGGCAACCACTCCCGGCACCGCTTTGATTTCCCCCTGGCTTCCCTGGAGGGGCTATGGGGAACCCCTCCAGTTTTTGGGGATTTAAACATCATAATATTATGATTTTATAAATTCATGAAAAAAATCAGCCGGGAAACATGGTGGTTGCCATCAACCTGTCTTCTCACCCAAAGATCATAATAAGGATACACTCGCTCAGTCAGGTACTCCCATGTCCTCGTTCCCTTGGCCAGGTGTTGCTTGCCTCCGAGCAGTCCCCTTACCATGAATTCTAACTTTTTCCCCTATCTTTCAGTCTCTCTAGAGTGAGATCGATTCAAACCACTTAGATCAGCACGGCAATCCACATAAACGGCATCTATTGCCTCAGATCCTCAGGCTGGATCCGCATACCAGAGGGGGAAAATTGATCAAAAGGCATAGAAAATCCCCCCCAGAACGGAAACCGGTCCGAGGAGAATTAAACCTATAAATAAGATAAAAATAATATGAATAAGTTGAGTTAAATCAGGGTTATAAATTACAGGAGTTTAAGATCAGCCGCGATCCGTGCTGTCTAGCAGAATGGTTACCGGCCCATCGTTGACAAGCGCCACATCCATTATGGCGCCAAACCGCCCGGTTTCGGTTTGAATCCCCTTGGCTCGGAGCCAGGCGATGCATTGCAAATAGAGATCGTTGCCCAGTTCTGGATCGGCCGCTTGTTCAAACCCTGGGCGGCGGCCTTTGCGGCAGTCGGCAAACAGGGTGAATTGAGAGACCAGCAAAACCGCTCCCCGCACATCGAGCAGGGAGTGATGGAACTTGCCCTCCGCGTTGGGGAAGATGCGGAGGTGGATCATCTTCGACAGCAGCCAGTCCCTATCCGCGGCCGTGTCTGTCTTGGCAACTCCTAAGAGGACCAGAAGCCCTTGTCCAATCACCCCAACCACCTCGCCATCCACAGTCACCGAGGCCGATTTCACCCGTTGCAAAACCGCTCTCATCGCAGGCCCCCTTGGGCTTGTTCTTCCAGGAGTTTTTCCTTTGCCTTGCGGAGCGAGGCAATCCGTCCTGGCAGTTCGCGCAGTAGGCGCTCGAATTGCAACCGAGTGGCCACCGTGGCATAGCGGCCGGATCTGGCCCGGATGGCGGGTTCTTCCCGCTTGACCATGGCCCAAAGGGTTTCCGCTTTTTCGATCTCGGTTTCCAACCGCGCAATTTGCGCCGACGGCTGGGAAGGGACAGAGGAGCGGAACAGAGGGCCAGCAGGGAAGCGGTTAGCCGATTTTTTACCCAACTGGTCCAGTACCAGGATCAACTCAGGGATGCGCGAGAGCGGCAGGGCGTTTTTGGCTTGCGGGGGATTCGCCGGAGGAGAGACGGCCTGCAGAAAGTTGGTTTTGTCGCTGAGGTACAACTGCCGCACCTTGCCCAGCATTTCTTTCATCTGGGGGTTGGCTGCCAGCTGCTTCTCCGCGGCATGAAGATGGGTCTTTAAGAGGGATTCGAGATAGTGGCGACGTTTGGAATCAGGCATGAAAAACCGCCAAGGCTCACTGGGTATGGAGTACGGACATACAATACCGGACCATGATACCATGCTAAAGGGATTCGTCGGAAAAAGATAGAGCGGCACAGGCAGGATCAAAAAAAAGCCCTTTTCTTGGACTTCTCCCGATTTTTGCTAGAATATCAAGCGGGCGCTTATTGCCCATCAAAATGGTTTATGGTTTAATGGTCTAAACCATATAGATAGACGAAAACAAATTCTTGTTTTGGCAAAGAGAGACCCATGAAAACAACACGATCGAGTATCCTCCTCTGCGTCTTACTGGGCTTCGGTTTCAGCGTGTTCCTCACCGCCTGCCAGGCCCCCGACAAAAATGAAATCTTCAAGCAAGAGGTCAAGCAATCGCTGGAGCCGTTCTATGAAGGCGAAAAATTGCTGGCGGAAAAGAGGTTAGACGAAGCCAAGGAAAAATTTCAAGCCTCTCTCCAGATTTCCCCGCGGCCCAAAGCCTACTATCGGCTGGCGGAGATCGCCTTGGTCCAGAATGATCTGCCAGCGGCGCAGACCAATCTGGATGAAGCCCTGAAACTCAGCCCACGATTTCCCCAAGCGTTGCAACTGAAAAGGCAACTCGATGTCAGGATGCAAATTGCTGGCAATCCATCGGCTCCAGGCTCGGCCCAGACCGTTAGCGATACGACAGCCGCGATGCCAATTGCGGAAGCCGATATTCAGGCAACCGAATTGACTGTCTCTGGCGAGACTCCCTCCCAAGCGGTGCCCGCGCTGGACCCTGCCACCATTTCAGCCGAATCGGCTTTATCCGAAATGGAGGATTCCGCAGAAACGCCCGATTTGGATGTCCCGAAACTGGAAGCCCCAACGACCACCGTGCCTGAATTCAGCGAAGTCGCGGCCCCGAGTCCGAGTACGCCAACCTTGCAATTGCAGCCGGTTAAAGAAACCCCGCTGGATGCGGAGGGAACTCGGCTGATGGATGAAGCGAAAAAACTGGGCGATGTCCAAAACTGGGCGGATGCCACCGCCATCTACCAGCGTTTGACCACCAGCCATCCCGACAACTCGGTGGTCTGGTACAATTATGGATATGCCCAGTATCAGCAGAAATTCTATGAAGATGCTGTGAAGAGTTTCCAACGCGCTGTCACGATCAAACCCGATTTCGCCGAAGCCTACAACGACTTGGGAGTCGCCTTGGAAAACCTGGGTAAGACCACCGATGCGGCTACGGCCTATGAGAAAGCCATCGCCTCGGGCAAACATGCCGACGCCTATTTCAACTTGGCCCTGCTGCAAGAGAAACAAGGCCTGTACACCAAGGCCATCGAGAATTACAATACCTATCTACAATTCGATCCCAACAGCGCCTATTCTACCTTTGCCAAAGACCGAATTGGAAAATTACAGCGCAAAGCGTACTGAAAATGACCACCGCAGCACCCTCGTATGCGGCATTTTCCGGGGATTGGACTCCGGAAGAGATCACAGCGCAACTCGCGCAGTTCACCTCATGTTTGCACCGGCTCCAGGCGGAGTTGCGAGGACTAAAATCGTCTCTCGCGGCCACGCTGGCCGAAACCGGCGCCATCCATGGGGCGGAGGTCATATTCATGCTCAAAAATAAATTTGGAATGTCCAAGGATGAAGCCAAGAATCTTTTCTTCAAGTTTCGCGGCTCTTCTTCCGAACCCGAGAACAACCCATCCAAGATGGCTGCCCCCGAGCCTCAAGGCACGGATGAGAAGATCGCGGTCATCCTGGATTACATGAAGGACACATCCGTCAAGTTAGAGAAGATCGAAAACGATATCGAGTTCCTCAAAGAACAAATCGACCGGATCCTCAAACAACTCTAACTCAACCATGCCTTCATCGCAGGGTCCCACTCTTTATCGAAGATCATTACACGTCATTGCAGTCACACAAATCCCTTGGCTCCATCCAAGGGATTTTTTTTCTCCCCCAACGCAGGGTGCTCACGCTAGGGTGAGCTCAAAGCGAGCAACTCGAGCGTAGCCCACTATCCAATGCACCCGCCACTCCAACAAAAAAATGCCCACTGCCCACCATCCACTCTTTACTTCTTCATATTCGCATAAGAATTATTATGTAAACTAAAATCGAAATCCGATGGCGGCCTCTTCGCCATTCCATAGAATGGCTTATAATGAAAACCGGCTATCTCTAAAAAAATCTGGAGGCGCGGCATGGCTTTCCTCACCCGGAGTATCCGTTACGGACTTTGGGGGCTGATCTTGATCTCCCCCTGTTTATCCTTGGCATTCATTCAATGTACCCACGACGAAGCCAAGCAAGAGGTTTTCTTCAAAAACGCCTGGATCAGCGCGCGGGTTTCGTACAAGACCCACATCGAACTCTCCCAGTTCGATCTGGGTTCCCACCCGTTTCTGTGGCCCAAAGATTCTAGCCGGAGTTATGGAGAACCATTCCATGGTGCCAGCACTGTTTTGTTTGCCGATCATCCCATGACCGCCGAGGACCGTATCGACTTGGGCACCGGCTTTGCAGCCATCGCCTTGCCGGTTGCCAGCGCTACCGAAGCCGCCTGGCAGGTGCACTCGGTCAGCGCCACTGTTTTGGCCGTGACCAAGACCTTCCATGCCTCCAACACCGCCGCAATTCTGGCTATTACCACCACGATCACCAACGCGACCGATACCGAGGTTACTTTTTATCCCACCGAGGTCATCTGTGGCGATGCTGCCGCCTTGCAAGGCCAAAAACCGTTTTTCTTTTCGCCCTCCAGTTCTGCCTTTCGCGTCCTGGCGGGTCCGGAAGAACGCCAGAATGTGGAAATCCTGCAAGTGAACTCCATTCTCAGTGCGCAGTACGAGCACAAACTGGGCGAAATTGCCTGGCACAGCCCCTTGGACTGGTTGGTTCTATATGAAGGCGCCAAGGGCTGGGGCTGTGATGTTGAGATGGTTTATAACCCCGAAACCATTGAGCCTGTAAAACTCAACCGCATGTTGTTCCTCAACGGCGAAGGCCAGATGGAACGCCAAGGCCGCATTATAGTCAAAACCAAACAGGCCGATCCCTTCATGCGAAGCATGGCGGTCTTGGGTAAAGTTACACTGAAACCAGGCGAGTCCTTCACCTTCCAAACCCGCTGCTGCGCCAGTACCAGTTATGGCCCCATCTACGCCTACGAAGACGGCATTCAGATCAACACTCCACTTCGAGCGCACACCGTGCAGAATTCCATCCTGCTCATCGGCGCTTACGGTATCGCCCACCATGGCGGCATTGGCTTCGAGTTCTGGGATAAAGAAGGCAAACTACTGGCAAAAAACCTGAATATGGCGCTGCAAATGAGCCCGTTTGGCGGATCCGGTCCCTTGAACAATCCCCTGCGCCCCTGTGTCCTCTCACATCAGATCACCTTTTCCTCCAAGGAAATCCTGGATCAGGTTTACCGAATCACCATGGTTCTAACTGACGGGACTGAGCGGATTGTACGCCAGATCGCGGAAATCACCGGCCCGTTCAGCGAATATGAAGGAAAAGTGGAGTAAAGGAGGTCTCTCGATGGAACACGTCTTGGAAGTCATTCAGCAACGCTACAGTGTGAGGGCGTATAAAGACCGCCCCGTGGAAGAAGAAAAACTCACCCGTGTGCTCGAAGCCGCCCGTCTCGCCCCCTCGGCCAAGAACCGCCAGGAATGGCGTTTCATCGTGGTGCGCGATTCCCAGAAACGCCAGGCGTTGGCCCAGGCCGCGCGGGACCAGCATTTTGTGGGCGAAGCCCCCGTCATTCTGGTCTGTTGCGCGGTCACCAACCACCACATGATGACCTGCGGACAGTATTGCTATCCCATTGACGTGGCCATCGCCATGGAACACATCGCCTTGCAAGCTGTGGCTGAAGGCCTTGGAACCTGCTGGATTGGCGCGTTTTATGAGTATCCGGTGAAAAAACTACTGCATATTCCGGACCCGGTCCGGGTGGTGGAACTGATGCCCCTGGGCTACCCCGCCGATGATCCGCTCCCAAAGGACCGCCTCCCTCTGGAGCACATCGTGATGCAGGAAGAGTGGCGAGAGGACTGAACCTGTCCCCTGCCCTTTTTTTCAATAAAAACCGGATTGAAGTGGAAAAAGAGATTGAAAAATTGCTTGAAGTTATTACAATGCTTGCGCGGGTCGTGACTTGGTTTGGCCTCACCCCGCCTTCTCACCAGCCATCATTGCGAGGGTGGCGGAATTGGCAGACGCGCTAGACTTAGGATCTAGTGCCTTGCGGCGTGCGGGTTCGAGTCCCGCCCCTCGTATTTTGTATTTTCCTCCATACCCCAAATCAACAGAATCAGCAAACAAACCCAAGGCCCCCGGAAACGGGGGCCTTGGGTTCATCCTGCGTTATGATTTTTTCTTGGTGAAGGCAGTCATCATGCTGAGTCCGATCACCGCGGCTAAAATGGACGCGGACAGGATCCCGATTTTGGACTGATCCAAGAACGCGGGATTTTCAAAGGCCAGACCTGCGATGAAGAAGGACATGGTAAAGCCGATCCCCGCTAGGACTCCCACCGCGCCAATCTGGGGCCAGCGCACGCCTTCTGGCAGTGAAGAGATGCCAAGTTTGACCGACAGCCACGAGAAGAGAAAGATCCCAATCGGCTTGCCAATCAACAGCCCCAAGAGGCAGCCAAACGTGACCGGTGTCCACAGTTGGTTCTCGCTCTGCAAACTGACGCCCGCATTGAAAAACGCAAAAACCGGCATGATAAAGTATGCCACCCAGGGCTGCAAACTGTGCTCCAATCGATGCAATGGGCTCTGGATTTGCTCCAGCACGTCTTCCAATTTTTCCATCTTGCCTTCGACTTCTTCAAACGTGCCTCTATGAAGAATGGTTCGCAGTTCGGTATCGGCCCATTCCGGCTCTTTTTCCCGTGAGATCGGGATGGCGAAGGCCAACAAGACGCCCGCCACCGTGGCATGCACACCCGATTTCAGCATGAAATACCAAGCGATAATCCCCAACAGCCAATATACCGGCAAACGCCGAACCCCCAGGTACGAGAACACAAATGCCACCGCCAAAAAGAAGAACGACGCATAGAGATATGTGGTGCTGAGATTGGCGGTGTAGAAAAGCGCAATCACCACCACCGCGCCCAGATCGTCCACAATCGCCAAGGCGGTTAGAAAGACTTTGAGAGACAGAGGTACCCGGTTCCCTAACAACGACAAAATGCCCAGCGCAAACGCGATATCCGTCGCCATGGGAATGCCCCAGCCCGATAGCCCCTCGCCACCCCAGTTGAAATAGGTATAGATCAGCGCGGGGACCACCATCCCACCCAAGGCGGCAAAGACCGACAAGGCTGCATCCTTGGGGCGCGACAGTTCGCCGACCAGCAGTTCCCTCTTGATTTCCAGCCCCACCAGCAAGAAGAAGATGGCCATCAAGCCGTCATTGATCCACAGCACCAGGGCCTTTTTCAACCCCCAGTCCCCAAACTCCAACCCAAAGGTTGTTTCTTTCAACCCAAAATAGGCCTGGCTCAGGCCGCTGTTGGCAATCACGAAGGCGATGCACGCCGCGAGAATGAGGAAAAATCCCCCCGCGCTCTCCCCTTTGACAAATTGCACAAAGGGGGACAAAAATGGGATTCGGGATACGGCTTGACGATTGGTTTTCTTCATCTAGTTCTCCTTCGTATGGCAGTTTGGTTTAAAGCCAGGCACCGCTGACCTAAATGAGAATCAAAATCTTACCTGGAGGCTGAAGCGCTGGCAAGTGAGAATCGGTCTTACGAAATAAAACCTCATGCTCCTACTGGGCCAGTGCATCCCAGGGCTGCACACTCTTGAACTCTTTCTTCAACAGTTCCATGTAGCAGTCAGGCAAGTCGAATGTTTTTAGAATCCCTGGCACCAGGGTGGAGAGAGGCCAGTTGTAGGTCTCCGATTCGGCGATGGCCTGGTACGACGACAACGCGTTCTTCAGTGTGACCTGCGTCACCGTGTCTGACAACACCGCCGCGAAGGTGGCGGGGATTGTTCCCCAGCCCTTGGCCACCAAGTGCACTTCTTTGTACCCCTGGCTTTGCAACCAGGCGATCGTGGTCAGCACATCGTAGGTCTTTTGGCCTGGGTAGGGGTAATCCAGCATGATGGAATGGATTGCGTAGAAATAATCGGGACCATACGGGTTATCAAAACTCTGGCCGCAGGTGTTAGGCTTCGATTCCCCAATCCCGCGCACATCACAGGCGAACAGTTCGGCATACGGTTCTTGGGCCAGGATCTCCCGAATCATGGGCTCGTCCCGCAACTCCGCATCGCTGGACCGGTGCGAGACGTAAAGAATGGCCCGCTTTTTGTCCTTGGGAGGGCGGGAATACCGGGGGGTATCCGAGAGATAGTACACCACCGTCAGTATGTTGGGCTCGGTCTCGATCGCGTAAACCGCGGCGCTGGCTTTCGGATAGGCGGTATCCCGGTGGGGACGTAGAATGCGGTAATGGGGGTTGACCTGCACCGCTGGCAGACGCAACACTTCTTTAACCGCCGCTTTTAACGCTTCTCCGCGTAAGGTTGGCCGGGCGCTTTTCAATTGCTCGGCGCGTTCGCGGGTATAAGAGAAAACGGTACGATTTTTTTCGAATGTGCAAACTTGCCCCTGGGGGGTACACCACAGATCCTCATCTTTTTCTAGGGCAATGGCGGGTTCGCTATGTGTATCCGTGATCCGGGTTGCCTGGTTAAACCAGCGGTACATGGCTTCACGGTTTTCTTGAGAGTAGCCATGCTCATTGGGCCCAGCAAAGAAGGCGACCCTGTCCTTCTTTCCCAACAGCCCATAAAGCCGCTGCAAGCGCTGGAAGGCTTCTTCGGTCCCCCGGACATCAAAGAAATCTTTCTCTTGCCCCATGAGAATCACCGGCTTCGGCGCAAGGGCCGCCATGAAATCCTCGTGATCCAGCCCCAAGGCCAGTGCCTTGGGTGGGCATTGCTCGGTATCCGCTGGCAGTTCGTTTTCCATATTGTGGAGGAAGGTCGTCACAAAGCAGCTGGGGGCGGACATTGTCCAGCGGGATTCGAGCCCCGTCAGCCAGGTGGTCATAGTTCCTCCGCCGGAATTGCCGGTAATCCCCACATGGTTGGGATCGACTTCTTTCCGGCTGAGCAAATAATCCAAGGCGCGAATGCCATCCCAGGCCCGCCAGGTTCCGATAAATTCATCCACCAAAAACTGCTGATTGCCTGCGTAGAGATGCTCGCGCACCCCCACCCCGATGCGGGATTTCAACTCGGCGTCGGGATACTGTAGGCGCTCGCCTTGGCTGACGGGATCGAAGATTAGGACGACATACCCCAGCCGCGCCAAGCCCTGCGCGAAGGATTGATACGCTTCCGCCGCCTTGCCGTTGGTGGAATGGCCGCAAGACCCCACCACCCCCGGCAATGGTTTCGACGCGCCCTTGGGGATGTACAGATTGCCTGTGACAAAGAAGCCGGGACGGCTCTCGAAGAGGATCTTTTCCACGGTGTAGGTGTCCCGATCCAAGACCCCGGTGATCTGGGCATTCAAGGGTGTTTTTTCCGGCAGCGGACCAAAACTCTCTTTGATTTTTGCCCGGACCGATTCCACATACGCCTGGGCGCCCGCCTGGTCTGAAATCTGCTCTAACACCGCCACCCGTTTTTCCTGTGCCGACTGCACTTGGTGCACAAAATACTCCTGCACCATGCGTGGAAAGCGGTTCAACGGTTCTTTTTCCGCTGCCGCCGCGAGGGACGCCAGGCAGAGCAAGCCAATAATCAAGACGTTGGATACTCGAAACATGCGCATCATTCATTCTCCCTATTCCGATTGAATCACTTCATACACATAGATCATTTGGGGTTCCATAGGATTTTCTGGTTTGCGGTCCCGGTTGGGCTGATCTGCTTTTTGTGACATGTAGTGGATTTCTCCCGTGGGCAAGGGTCCACCGCACACTGCCCGCACATGGGGGATGGATTGCCGCTCGGATTGGACCGGCTTGTAGATGAAATCTTCTGGCTGGCTTGATAACAGCGCTTCGCGGGGTATTTCCGTTGTCCCTTGAGACGGCTTTACTAGCGGGCTGGAATAGGTGATGGAAATTTTTCCGTCCAAGAGGCCCAGGCGCGGGATGGGAGGGGATTGGGGAATTGTGCCTCCGCCAGAAAAGCGGAATTGGATATCCCAGTCTGAAACCTGCACCACCTTCCACTCGGTTCCTTCCAGCGTTGCCACATAGATCTGGTTGCGCTCTTTCGCGTCGAAATGGGTATACCCAATATACGGTCTGCCCTGGGGATCGATGAGCAACGTGCCCCCGTTCATCAAGCCATGGTTTTGCGGAATGGCCTCCACCACTTCCGCGTTGCGAGGCGTGATAGGCAGGTCCAACCCTGTCCCGTCCGAGCGCTTCCAGGTCAGACCGCCATCGTCCGACATGGCATAATTGATATTGAAGTTGGTCAGCACGTCGGGCGTTTGCCGCCAGCACCAGGCAATATGCAGCCGCCCCTGGGCATCCTCCACAATCCCGCCGAAGGGGTAGGCGTTGCAGGTTGGGTCTTCATCCATTCCGCTAATAAACGCGGTGCCCGGTCCGGTCCATGTTTGGGTCTCTTCGTCATAATGCACCAGGATCCGCATCCCGTTTCCACTGCCGCCGAATCGGTACATCATGTGGATGGAGCCATCCCGTAATTTGAGCAAACTGGGGTAGGTCACCCTTTCTTCCTTGAATCCAGCCCATCGATGAATGCCTTGGAACGAATAAATATCTCCGGGTGTGGCGGTCCGGTAGTATTTGAGTGGATGCCCGTGCATGTTCCCGGTCACATGCAGATGTCCAGTCCTATCGAGGAAAATCAAGATACAGTTGTGGGTATCCCACCCGACTTTCTCTGGCAGAGTGGCGAAATCCCAGGTCTCTTCCCCCAGTTTTCGCTTAGCGACAGTCATTTGATGCTGGGTGTCATAAAATGCCAGGTACTCAGAAGTCCCATCGCTGACAAAGCAGTCCCCCCCATTCACCGGGTGGGACGCCAGCCCCAACGCGACCGGGATCTGGCGGACGGTTGGCTCCGCCGCACTGCCCCAAGGAACCAGAATGGCGAAGGTGAGCAGTATCCAAAGGTTGGCTTTCATCATACATCCCCCTGCACTCGTTTTAGGCATTATCCAAAAAAACGGAGGGGCCGTCTATATGAACAGGCCCATTCAGAAAAGAAACCACAAATCCAGGTGGTGTGGGGGGGATCCGGTGTAAATTCTTTCGCTTCTACGCAAGAGAGCCTCTCCAATCCACTGATTTCCATATATTTATGTATAGACGCCACGATGTGCTCATCCGGAAAAAAATTTTGCCTTTTTTTCATTTTCTTGAATTTCTTCCTTGACTTCGGCTCCGTTCGAAACATAATATGCATCGTTCGCTGAGAGAAAACAGCGGAAAGAAAAAAGCAAGAACATGCAGGAGTAGCTCAGTTGGTAGAGCTTCTCGTTGCCAACGAGAAGGTCGCGGGTTCGAGTCCCGTCTCCTGCTTTTTTCTTTTTTACCCTCCACCCCGTTTTTTATTTCCTCAATTCATGATAGCAAGCGATTGATTGACCTGGTTGTGTTTTGGTTTGACGGTACACTTTGGTTGGCTTTTGCACTATACTTTTAAATTACAACAGAATACAACTGGTTCCCAATAAGATTCATGGATGCTTTTTTTGCCTATCTCTCATCCCATTTGGCGATATCCCTGTTTTTGATTATCGGGCTGGGCCTCGTTTTGGGAAATTTTAAAATCCGGGGTTTTTATTTTGGCACGTCCGCCATCATGTTTGTGGCCCTGCTCTTTGGTCACCTGGGGGTGACTTTACCTTCCGAGATTGGCGATCTGGGCATGGTTCTTTTTGTCTATGCCATTGGTCTCCAAGTCGGCCCCCGTTTCTTCCGGACTATCGTATCCAAGGGATTTACCTTCTTCTGGATCGCGCTCGTCTCGCTTGGCACCTCCGCCAGCGCGGTCCTGGCTTTTGTGCATTGGATGAATCTTCCCGCCACCCTGGGCATTGGCTTATTCACAGGGGCGCTGATCTCCACCCCTGGATTGGCGGCTGCGTTGAATGTGACCAACGACCCGACCATCTCGGTCGGCTATGGGATCGCCTACCCCTTTGGTATCCTCTCGGTTGTGATCATCGTGCAGTTGTTGGCGAGTTCCAAACGCACCAAGGACGAAATTCAACTGGAAAAAACCGACCCCTCGGTTTTCGAATCCAAGGTCATCACCAAGCAATTCCTCATCACCAATCCCAACTGCACTGGCAAAACCTTGGTGGAGATCGACTTGCACAGCATGTCCAAAGCCAATGTGACCCGGATTTTGCGCAACAACAAAATCTTCATGGCGCATGATGACGCTGTACTGCAGCTCAATGATATCATCATGGCGGTGGGGACATTCAAGGAATTGAAAAAGCTGGAACACCTGCTCGGCAAGGAAACCCATGCCGATATGGAATCGGTGAAAAACATCGTGGGCCGTGACGCCTACGTTTCTTCACCCAAAGTGGTGGGAAAAACCCTCGCCGAGTTGGAGATCAAGGAACTGTTTGGCGTGGTTCTGACTCGAGTGCGACGGGATTCGATCGAGATCGTTCCCTGTGGCACCACCTCGTTGGAAATCGGGGATATGGTCCATGTGGTGGGGGACCAGGAAGACTGCGAACGCTTTGTCAACATTATTGGCCAACACGAGCGGCGCATCCACGAAACCAATCTTTTCCCTCTCGCGGTGGGGATAGTCCTGGGCACGATGTTGGGGATTTACCCCTTCCAACTCCCCGGCGGTATTACCTTCACCCTGGGCCTTTCCGGCGGTCCCCTGCTGGTGGCCTTGATTGTCGGGCATTATGGGCGGGTGGGTACTATCAGCACCCGCATCCCCTACGCGGCCAAATATATTATTCGCGAAATCGGCCTGGCGTTCTTCCTGGCGGTCACGGGCACCAAGGCGGGCGCCAACTTCTGGGTTGTCTTTCGCGAAGGCGGATACCAGCTGACTCTCTATGGCATCGTCACTTCATTGATTGCCATCTTCACGGCGTATCTAACCGCCCGTTTTCTGTTTCGCCTCAATAACCTGGCATCCATCGGGGTGGTTTGCGGAGCCATGACCAGCACCCCGGCGCTCAGTGTGGTGTCAGAAAAACTTGATTCCGACACCCCCACGGTAACCTTCGCCTCCATCTACGCCATCGCCCTGGTTGCCATCACCGTCTTTTCCCAACTCCTCGCCATCTATCTGTCCTAAACAAAACAGGGAGACCAGCCAAACCGGTCTCCCTGCTCCACTTCGTCTGTTCAAGGCGTTTTCATGTTTCTGATTTGAGATCTTCCCACGTGACCATGCTGGGTTCAAAAGTCTTGGTCTCACGCTTGTACATGGCCATGCGCCCCATCAGGGACATCAGGGTCGAAACCCGGCCAGTCTCTTCGTTACTCAATGGTTTTTCGTTGTTGCGGATGTGGTTGGCGAACGAAGCCAATTCCTCGTAGGTTCCATAACCCCAGTCCGGGGCTTTTTCGCTGATCTGTTCTGGTTCGCCCATATCGGGACGGGGATATTTCATCCCGGTGATCAGGTTGATGCCGCCTTTTTCCAGATGCACATTGAGTTTTTCTTCTTCAAAGGCCTGGCAGCAATAGAAGAGGTGGTTGTAGTTGAGGATGACGCCGCCGGGGAACTCATATGCGACGGTGGAATGGTCTTCGGAATTGTGGGCGTTGGGCAGTTCGCGTTCGCCCTTGATCGCGCCAATCGCGAAGCAGCGCAAGGGATGTTGGCTCTTCATGACCCATTGCATCACGTCCATGTGGTGGCAAGCCTGTTCGACCAATTCCCCACCGGAGAGATCGACATCGGCGACCCAGCCGCCCACGCCCCACGTCCAGCTCCACTGGCCCTGCAAAAAGGTAACATTGCCCATGTTGCCGTCGTGGATGTACTTAATGGCTTGCTGGAAACCAGGGGCATACCGGCGCTGGAACCCAACCTGATAAATCCCCTTGGATTTTCGCGCCGCCTTGACGATCTGATCCACTTTTTCCACGGTGCAATCCATGGGTTTTTCGCTGAAGCAATGCAGATCCCGTTCCAGCACAGGCACAACGCACTTGGCATGATTGCCCACTTCGGTGGCTACGATGCAGCCATCCAGTTTCTCGGTATCCAGCATCGTTTGGAAATCGGTATAGACCTTGGCGTTGTA
>JAVFAP010000034.1:0-13512 GCA_034002445.1 bacterium
CTCTTCCGATCGATGAAGAGAAGCGAAACCGGATTCGAAACCAGGAATTTGGATTCGTGTTTCAATTTCATTATCTCCTCCCCGAGTTCAGCGCGATCGAAAATATCATTTTACCCGGCCTGATTCGGGGGGAGTCAGAAAGCCGGCTGCGGCAACGGGCGGAGGAGTTGCTAAACGATTTGCGTTTGATGGGCCGGAAGGACGCCAAGCCATACCGCCTTTCCGGGGGCGAGCAGCAGCGGGTGGCGGTGGCCCGTTCGCTGATTAACCAGCCGGAAATTGTTTTCATGGATGAGCCCACTGGAAATCTGGACCCCCGGCACAGTGAGGAAATGATCGATATGGTTTTGCAACAAAAACAAAAGCATCAACTGGCGATTGTCATGGTCACTCACAGCCATGAGATCGCCAGAAAGGCCGACCGTCACCTTACCTTGCGCCAGGGCAAACTCTTTCCGGCGTCATAACCGATCCGTTCGCGGATCCATTTTCCGCGATGATGAAAACAAAAAACCCCCGAAGGCTTGCCTTCGGGGGTTTTGATGTGCAGGGGAGGGTATTATCCGAAGAATTTGTTCGGAATTTCAATGTACCCGCCATTGGCAATGGCATCCTGTCCCGCGAACGCGGCCTGTGCGGCGCGGCCGGCACGGATTCCATCGCACAGGTTGGGCGCGCCGGTACGGATGGAGTGGGAGAAGCCTTGCAGTTCGTACATGTAAGGTTCCAACTCGTTCATGTCGCTGGCGCCGCCGCCACCCTTGGCTTGTCCGGAGACGTGCGCGGCAAATGCCGAGGCGCTTTCCGCATGGTCATCTTCCTTCACGGTTTCCACCTTGGTTCCAGCCCGTTCCGCATCTGCGGCTTTCTTGGCCGTGACTTCATCCCAGCCGGGTTCCCAGAACAGATACTTTTCGTTTTCGTTCTTGAGGATAACCGTGCAGCGAGTCCCCATGATCTCTTCGAAATAGTTATCGAAACTGTTGCTGTGGATCGCGGAGTACGTTACGGTTTTGTTTTCATCATACTGGAAGATCGCGTAGACGTGGTCCATGATGTCGCGGTCATCTTTGGCATAGAGGCGGGATTGCGGAGGCGGGAAGTCGGCTTCGACTTTGTAGTGCCCGCCGGTAGCCATGGCAAATTTCGGCACCGCGTCATTGACGCCGTCTCCGAAGAACCAGTTGGTGATGGCTAACTGGTGGCTGCACAGTTCGGTCCACATCCCGCGGGAAAACTTGGAGTACCATCTCCAGTTGACCAACTCCTGGTTATCATTGTAACCAAAAGGCTTGGGATCAAACTGGGTTTGGAAGCGGTTGAACAGATCTTCCAACTTGGCGTTGGTGGTGAACATCTTCGCCAGTTTCCAATAATCCCAGTCTGAATTCCGGTGCCAGCCGGCGCGAATATTGTAGACGTTACCAAGCAAACCTTCTTTGTACATCCGGAAGGCGTCCCAGTAGAGGGGATTGTAGAAGCGTTGATGCCCCACTTGGAGATGCACGCCATTTTGTTTGGCCAGTTCCACCATCTGCTGGCATTCTTCCATGTTCATCGCCATGGTTTTTTCGGTGAACACGTGCTTGCCGCGCTTTAAGGCTTCGATCGCCATGGGGCCGTGCTGCCAGAGGGGCGAAGCGATCATGACGGCTTCGATTTCAGGATCTTCCAGTAAGTCGATATAATTGCCATGATATTTGGGATCAGCTGTATGGCCCCGGCTGACGATGGCGCGCTTTCCCAATTCGGCGTTATCCCAGCGAATGTCGCTGAACGCGACGATCTGGACATACTTGGGATCGGTTTGGGAGATTAGGATACGCCCTTCCACACCGGTCCCGATGATGCCGGTTTTGACAGGCCCATGGCTCCAAGAGGTAGCCGCGAAGGCTGCGACGGGAGGAAGAACAGCCGCCGCCTTCAGAAAATTACGGCGCCCGACTTCTTTCTGTTCTGTGGTCAAGTTCATGGTAAGTCCCTTTCTATTCAAAACTTCTCATATTGGTAGTTCGTTAGGATTCCGGAGGTTATTCCGCGTTCTGCGCTGTTTTCTTTTCCAGATAAGGTCCGGTGATGTACTGATGGATGAGAACATCCAATCCCGCCATCCGTCCCGTATTCAGCATTAACAAGGCACCAAGGGCAAAAAATTCAACCATGTTTTTGTTGACGACAACATAGTTCCCTTCGGTTCCTATCAAGTGTTTTCCTGCCCATTGGGCATGGTCCACCTGGCTCATGAACATGGGGAAATTAAAGACTTGTGACGGATCATACACAATCGAGGGGTCCATTGGCGGGGCCGCGCAATAGAACATGACTAAAAGCCCCATGGACAACAAGGTCGATAAACGGGTGAAGAGCCCCAACATCAACCCGACTCCGGCCGCGGTCAGCATGATGGGCATCATGTAGTCGGAGAGTTGGAGCAATGTCGGATTATCCGCGATGGCGTTAAAGAGCGGGGAAAAGGGGCCCCAAGAGCCCTTTAGATAACCTACCGCGCTCCAGGTGGGGTGCGAAAACTTGATTACCCCTTCCCGGAGGAAGTGCCACCCGATCACGATACGCAGCAACACAAACATCGTTTGCTGCCATCCATTAAAATGTTTACGTGGGTCGAAATTCAGCACGATTTGTTCAAGACCTCCAAAGTATCTCGATTTATATTAGCTGTGATAATTTCATGTTTCCCCTTGGCATCGGGTAAACTTAAAATTATAACTCCAATATTTTTATGATTCTCACAGTACTCCAGGGTTTTCTCAACCCCCATTACGTAGAACGATGTGGAAAGCACTTCCGCCTCGGCCGCGGTGGGCGCCAAGACACTGACATTCAACATGGTGCGGGCAGGCCACCCGGTGCGGGGATCGATAATGTGCCCGTAGGTCCGCCCTTCATGCTCAAACGATTGCAGTTCCGAGCCCGATGTCGAAAAACCTTGGTCGCGCAATTTCAACGCCGCCAAAGGCCGGGTGTGATCCAAGGGATTGCGGATATCGAACTGCCAATGGTCTTTCCAAGCTGGCGCCCCAGATGCCAGGACACTGCTGAATCCCCCATTTAACAGCACATCCGTCAGCCCCTGCTGATGCGCGACGCGCATGGCGTAATCCAGCGCAACACCCTTGCCCATGCTGGCGGGAGTCATTTCGACCCCCTCGGTCTTAAAGTAGACCGTTTTCATCTCTTCATCCAACTCGACAAGGTGCATCCCAACCCGTTTCCGGGTTTCCCGAATTGCCTCCAGGGAGGGAACCCGGGGATTGCGTTCGAAAAAGCCCCACAGGCGAACCAAGGGGGTTGTAGTAATATCGAAAGCGCCCTGCGTGCGGTGGTAGTAGCGCCATGCCAGTTTGATCATGGCAAACAACTCCGGGCTGACGGGCACCGGCGCACGATGCGCGGTCTGGTTCAACTGGGATAACTCGGTCTCCGACCGCCAGATGTTGAGCATGGCATCGAAACGATCGATCTCGTCGAGGATCTCCATCCCCGTCTTTTGCCGCGTGACGCTCTCATACGCGCCATACAGAACCTGCATGTCGGTAAACATGGCCGTTCGTGTCAGGCGGGTGTAACTGCGGTCCAAACCCAAGAAAGCCAGTGGATTGGTTAAATCCAGCGCGTTGGCCGCTTTGTTGAGTAAATTTTCAACCCCGTGGGTGAAAAGGTCCCGCCGGTTTCGGGTTCGAGGATCAAACAATGTTCTCACTCCTTGTTTAAATCCAGGTTCATTCCACCTTAATATCGTATGAATTAGAATTATAACTAGATTTTTTTTTAACCAAGGGCGAAGCGCCCGGATTTTTGCCTATGAAATCCTACCGTCGCCGACTCCCCGGCCATAGAAATGAAAACCATCCCTGCACCCATGGTTGCTATGCAAACCAAATGGAAATGAAAACATCACTTCGCCCTTTAGGGAAGGGGGGGGAGTCGGTTTTATGAAAAACACAGGATTCTTTCAAGAGGAAGGAAGAGGCTTAAAAAAGGAGGATTCTCTGGTTCTTCAGCAGGAGGGGAGGGAAAGAAAAAGGGCCTGGGGAGGCCCTTTATTCTACGGGATTGGCTTCTGCTGCGATCCGTTCCATCGCTCGCCCGATGGGAATCGCGACGGTTGTTTTGTTGGCGTCGGTCCAGCGGTAAGTGTCTAGTGCGGCTTGCTGGCTGGCGTGAATTCCTTTCACCTCTTCGGCGGCCTGCACGATGTTTCGGTCATAGATCCGGGCTTGATTTTGAGCATAAAACCACGTTTGCAAAACCAGCATCGCGATCAGGATCAGCAAGAACACCATCGTGGTGTTGAGTGCGAGTTTGATATAGGGGAATGGAACCATGATAATCTCTCTTTTCTTATCCTTACGCGTTTTCAAAGGTGAGTGATTCTTGCAGGCGCGGATCTTTGATCGCCAGTAACGAACGCTTTTTGGCGATATAAACGAGCCCGGCGACATACAACCCCGCCACTCCGGCGAAAGTGGCCAGATCGATCACGTGCAAGGGCACGGTCCCTTGTTGGAACTGAGGCATCACCAGCCAATAAAGGTCGATGTAGTGCATGAGCAGCATCCAGACTGCCCAGCCGCACAGCACGGCTTTGCGCCGTTTGGGATAGCGCGAGAGCAAGCCCAAAAAGGGAATGACAAAATGACCGAATAACAGCAGCAACGAAACCCATTTCCACTGCCCTTCCTGCCGGTGCAGAATCCACAGGGTTTCTTCGGGCAGATTGGCATACCACATCAGCATATACTGCGAAAACCCGATATACGCCCAGAAGAACAAAAAGGCAAAGAGCAGTTTGCCTAGATCGTGGTAATGTTCACGGGTAATGGCGTGGAGAAGGCAACCCTTTTTCTGAAGTAAAAAAGATAAAATAATCATCAGAGCAATAAATCCGCACAGGCTCCCTGCGAAATAATACACGCCGTACATGGTGCTGTACCAATGCGGGGTCAGCGACATGAGCCAATCGAACGCTGCGAAGGTCAGGCTCAGGCCGAAGAGGATCATGCCAAAAGTACTCACTTTTTCCATCTTCAGGGTCAGATTGGGGTCACCGGTCTCATCCTGCTTGACCGATTTATCCAGCATGGTCCAAGACAACAGCCACCAAATAGCAAAATAGGCGATACAGCGCACGAAGAAGAACGGAATGTTGAGATAGGGCTTTTTGCTCTGCAACAAGGGATCTGCCGCGACCACTTCGGGATGGATCCAATGAAAAAGATACCCCATACCCAACAAGACGGGGATAAACAGCACCACCAGCATGGGAATATTCGCGGCAACCATCTCGGCCAGGCGGCGAACCACCACGCTCCAGCCCGCATGGGTGAGATGCTGTAGCATCACAAAGAATAAAGCACCCAAGGACAGGCTGAGCACAAACATGTAACTGACGAGATAACTATGAAAAAAACGGTTGAGCCCTTCGGGTAGAAAAAAGCCCATCGCGATGGCCGCCAATAAGCCCCCAAGGCCAACCATCCCGGCAAGTTTTACAGTGGTTGCGCCTAGATGATCCAAGCGCGTGTTGATATCGGCAATGTTTACAGTGTGCGTATGCACGGATTCACCTCTTCCGATCCTGGGATGGGACGCGCTTACTGCGCGTCGAGTAGGCTGCGTTGATCCTCGGGAACATCCTCAAGCGTTGCGTGCTGACTGCGTTGCAACGCGCGAATGTACGTCACGATGGCCCAGCGGTCCATGGGCTCGATCTGGGGTCCATAGGCCGGCATTTTGCGGATTCCGTGGGTTATGGTGTCATAAAGGCTGCCCACTGGAGTGGTGCGCAGGATGTCGGTATGGAACGAGGGCGGCGGGGTCCAGGTTCCTTCCGCCAGGCGGTCCGCCCGCTGCGCGGTCATCCCATTGCCTTGGCCGGAGACGCCATGACAGGTGGCGCAGAAAATCTGGTACTTCTTCTGACCCCGTTGGATGAAGGGAACCGTCACCTGCACTTCCACCGGGTAGGTTGTAATCCAGTTGTCTTGGCTTTCGGTGCTGGGGATGCTGGGATCGATCTTCCCCGTAATGAATTGCTCGTCCGCAAAATATTCATTCCGGGCCAAGGTACCCTCTAGAACCGGCCGCATGGCGCGCTGATCATCATGGAAGAGGCTTGCGCTCTGGGCTCGGAATTTGGGCTGACTATCCATATCCGGGATCAAATGTATCCGCGGCTTATCAGCCATCGTGACCCGGACTTGCTTTACAATCAGAAAAGGCAGCACCGCCAAGGCGATGGCAATGACGACAATGGGCAGGATCAGTTGCCGCATGGTGAATCCTCCACTTCTTCCACGGCCAAGCCGCCCAGGGTTTTCGCGAATTCCATGGTTTTTTGGGCATGAAACTTCGGATCGGCGGCGTCGATATAAATAAAAAAACGGTCTGTGGTGACTCGACGAAAGCGCTGGCTCTTGAATTGGGGCACAAACCATTTGGGCAAATCGTTCAGCGCAAACAGAGAGACTACACAGGTCACGGCACTGAACAGAATCGTCAACTCAAACATCACCGGAATATTGGCGGGCAGGCTGAAGAGGGGTTTCCCCGAGATCAGGTAGGGGTAATCCACCGCGTTCATCCACCATTGCATCAGCACCGCTACCCCTAGCCCCGTCAACCCCGCGCCCAAGACGATCCAGGGCAGGATGGTGGGTTTGATCCCCATCGCCTCATCGAGGCCATGCACTGGACAGGGCGTATGAACATCCCAATGCTTAAACCCTTTGTCCCGCACCTTGGCGGCTGCGCCCAATAATTGGAGGGAATCGTCGAATTCCACAAGCAATCCATGCAGTTTTTTTCTGTTTTCCATTTTCATTTCACTCCAACCCTGGTTATTTCGAATTGCCATCTTCCGGTTCGTGGGCATGAGGAATTTCCCCATGATAATCACCCACGCCACGGTGGTGCCCCGCTTCGAGGTGCGCTTGTGGCATGATGGTCTTCACTTCCGCCATGGCGACCATGGGCAGGAATCGGACAAAAAGCAGGAAAAGTGTGAAGAACAATCCAAAACTGCCCACGAATGTCAGGATATCAATGAGGGTCGGCGAGTAATATCCCCAACTGGAGGGGAGAAAATCGCGGTGCAGGGACGTGACCACGATGACAAAGCGTTCGAACCACATCCCAATATTCACGAAAATCGACAGGACAAAGATGATCCAAGGCGAAGTCCGGATTTTTTTGAACCAGAAGAACTGCGGGATCAACACATTGCAGCTGATCATGGTCCAGTACGCCCAGGCGTAGGGGCCAAAGGCCCGGTTGATAAACGCGAAGGCTTCGTATGGGTTGCCGCTATACCAGGCGATGAAAAACTCCATGCTGTAGGCATAACCGACGATGGATCCCGTGACCAGGACAACCTTGCACATATTCTCCAGGTGCTTGAGGGTGATGATTTCTTTTAACCCAAACCACTGGCGGCAGGGAATGATCAGCGTTAGCACCATGCCGAATCCGCTGAAAATTGCGCCTGCGACAAAATAGGGCGGGAAGATGGTGGTGTGCCAGCCTGGCAGTTGCGAGACCGCGAAGTCAAAACTAACCACCGAGTGCACGCTGACGACCAGCGGCGTCGCGAGGCCTGCCAGTATCAGGTAGGCGTACTCGTGCCGATGCCAATGCCGGTGTGATCCCCGCCAACCCAAGGAAAAGATCCCGTACAGGTAAAAAGCCAGTTTTGATTTCGCCCGGTCCCGCAGGGTAGCTAAGTCGGGGATCATCCCTACGTACCAGAACATCAACGATACCGTGGCATACGTGCTGACCGCGAAGACGTCCCACAGCAGGGGGCTGCGGAAATTGGGCCACATCGCCATCTGGTTGGGGTACGGGAAAAGCCAGTACGCCAGCCAAGCGCGGCCAATGTGAATGGCGGGGAATATCCCCGCGCACATGACCGCGAAGATGGTCATCGCCTCGGCGAAGCGGTTTATGCTGGTACGCCATTTCTGCCGGAAAAGGAAGAGGATCGCGGAAATCAGGGTCCCCGCGTGCCCAATCCCCACCCAAAAGACAAAGTTCACGATCGCCCAGCCCCACGAAACCGGATTGTTCAATCCCCAGACGCCGATCCCGGTGAAAATCAGGTAGGCGATCATGGCGAAAAGAACACCGGTCAGCGAGACCGAGGCGGCGAACGCGATATACCACGCCTTGGGTGTCGTGGTGGCTTCTGGGATGCAACAAACTTTCTCGGTAACCGTGGTAAAGTTGTTGTCCCCGACGATCAACGCTTCCCGTTGGGTGGGATCGTTGCGCGTATTGTCAATTTCAAGCGTGTTGACCAGATTCATGCTTTTCGAGCCGTGGATTTAGATTTCGGATACGAGCCATGTAGGCGGTCCGGGCTTTCAGATTCAGTTCGTTCAGTAAAAAGTAGGCGCGATGATTTTGATGAGCTTTGGCGACTTGGCTGTTGGGATCGTTCAAATCGCCAAAAGTGATGGCCTTGGTGGGGCAGGTCTGTGCGCAGGCGGGTACCACCTCCCCATCCTGGATGGATCGGCCTTCGTTCTTCGCCTGAATTTTGGCGGTTTCGATCCTCTGGACGCAGTAGGTGCATTTCTCCATCACACCCCGGCTACGTACGGTCACTTCGGGATTGTGCAGCATCTTCTCGGTTTCGGACAAGTTCTTGTGATAATTGAAGAAATTGAACCGCCGCACTTTGAAGGGGCAGTTATTGGAGCAATACCGTGTCCCCACGCAGCGGTTATAAACCATGGTGTTGAGACCTTCGGAACTGTGCACCGTCGCCGCCACTGGACAGACTTGCTCGCAGGGCGCGTTCTCGCAATGCGAGCAGTTCATGGGCTGATGCACGATGGTGGGATCTTCCGGCTCGCCCTTGTAGTAGCGGTCGATCCGGATCCAGTGCATCTCGCGGCCATTCATGACATCTTGCTTACCAACCACAGGGATGTTGTTTTCCGCCTGACAGGCCACGACACAGGCGTTGCAGCCATTGCAGCGGTTTAGATCGATGGCCATGCCCCATTTATGCCCGTTGTATTCATGTTCTTTCCACAGGGTCACGGGGGGGTGGCCGTGGTGATCGTCATGCGGGTGCAGATATTCGTCAAGCGTTTTTTCCTGCACGATTTGGCCCAAGCGTTGTCGCTGTGCTGCCAGCCCCACCTCGTCGATGGCATGATGATCCTGGGTGCAGGCCAGCGGGTACGTCTTTCCAAGCGGCTGTATGGTGAGGTTGGTCCGAATAGAAGATTCACTGCTGGTCCGCAAGCGGTAGGTGTTGAATCCAACTTGGTTGCCGACCGATAAATGGGGAAGCACTTGCCCATACCCCAGGGTCAGGGCGATGGAATAGTCCGCCTGTCCGGGTTGGACATACGCGACGATTTCCAGCGCTTTCCCTTGGGCATCCCGGATTTCGATCAGATCCCCGGTTTGGATCTTGAGTTCCGCCGCCGTTTGCGGGCTGATCAGCGCGGCGTTATCCCACGTGATTTTGGTTTGGGGATCTGGCAACTCTTGCAGCCAGGCGTTGTTGCCATATCGCCCGTCATAAAGTTTGGCATCAGGCTGAAACGTCACTTCCAGCCGGTCCTTGGAGAAGGGAATGGGGGAATTCTCCCGTTCCCGCACCAGGGTTGCGATCACTCCAGGCTTGACCGGAGGCAGCACCGGCTTGACCGGCGCCGCTTCGATGAAGCCTTGGTACAGCCATTTCTTCCAGTCCGCTTCAGTGGCGTCCCGGCGCACGATGGCATACCCCGTCCGGGGTGTCTCATCAAGAAGCATGGAAAGCAGTTCCAGCGCGGATCGGCTTTCATACAACGGCGCGATCAGGGGCTGGGCGATGGAGACGGTTCCGTCATAGGCTACCCCATCTCCCCAGGCTTCCAGAAAGTGTGAGCGGGGGAGAACCCATTGGCTGCGAAGGGATGTGTGGTTTTTATAAGGGGTCAGGTGGATAATGGAGACCCCAGCAAGCGCCGTGGCTAAATCCAAATCCGCCGGAGCGGTGTAAAGGGGATCCCCGCCCAGAATCAGGAGAGTTTTGATCTTCTTCTCCTTGGCATCCTGCACGAGAGTCCGGATGGATTGGACACTCGGTTGCGCCGCCAGACTGTCTGGCGGAATGGGGATATAGTTGACCGTTTGCGCCAGATTGCCCAAAATTTCGTTGATCCACAAAACCAGCGCATGCACCCGTACTGATTGCCCCGGCCCCGCCAGGACGGCCCCCTTGCCGATATGATCCACGAGATCCTGGGCGAGCGCTTCGATCCATTCGGCGTGCCGGTCTGGCTTCTCAAAGGGCTGCAACGCATTGCGCACGACGACATAACTTTCGGGCAGGGCCGCACCTGCTTTCCCCGCGATGGCGGCGGCCAAATGCAGCACCAACTGCTCGATTTCCTGGGAGCGGAGGGCGAGGCGGTGATCGGCCATGGAGCCGGTGATGGAATAGCGGCTCTCCGCGACATACAGACGGTTCATGCCTTGCTCAGGCATGCTGCGCCCGTCCATGAAATCCCGGGTGAGTTGGAGCGATTGAGGATGGGTGGCGAAGAAATCGCAGTCCAGTGAAACAACAACGCTGGCGTTTTTTAAATTGTACTGGATGCGGTGGGGCGCGCCGAACGCGGCGATTGTGGCTTGCCGCTCCGCATCACAATTCAGCGGCTCGTAGGTCAGCCATTTAGCCTTGGGGCTGGAGGTTGCCAACTGCGTCCTCAAAGCCTCCACACTGGGGGACGAGGCCAACTCGGAGAGAAGATAAAATCCCTCGCCCTGCGCCTCGGATAACAGGGTTTTGATCTCTTGCAGTGTCGCGGCGAAATCATCCCAGGTTTTTTCCAGATGAACCGGTGACTTCTCCGCCACTGGTTTCTCTGTCGCCTGTTCCAGTAGCAGGGGGGTCTTCAGCCGGTCTGGATCATACAGTTCCAGAATCGCCGCTTGGGTGTAGGCATCCGCCGCACCCGTCCCCATGGGATGATCGGGGTTGCCTTCCACCTTGATGGGGCGGCCGTCATAACTGGTGATTAAAAGGCCGTTGGCCACTCCGCCCTGGTCCAGAACCGTGGTGTACTGTTGGGGAACGCCAGGGGTGCGGTGTTCCGGCCGCTTGGAATAGGGAACGATCGTTTCCTTGGGCCAGCGGCATCCGGAGAGGCCGGCAAAGGCGAAGGAGGCTCCCATGAGTTGAAGGAACTTGCGCCGGGATGGGCCTTGTAGCATTGCAAAGGCGTTGTTGGGAAATTCGTTCTTGACGAATTCCCGAAATCCCGGAGTTTCCGCCAGTTCATTCAAACTGCGCCAATACGTCTTGTCATTCGTTGGATTTTTTTTTAGCCCAGCCATTCTCTTTACCGGTGACATGTTGAACAATCCGTCGGGGGATTGATGTTGTACTCGATTCTCAACCGTTTGCCGAGTTCAATCGGATCTTCTTCGGGAACCCAATCCATCGCGGTAATTTTATCCAATGGACGCAGGTTCGCTTCGGGGTTGCGATGGCAGTCCAGGCACCAGCCCATGCTTAATGGTTCAGCCTGAAAGACCAAATCCATTTGATCCACACGCTGGTGACAGGAAACGCAGCCCACGCCCCGGTTCACATGGGCGCTGTGATCAAAATACACATAATCGGGCAGATCGTGCACGCGGACCCATTCAATGGGCATCCCCGTATTGAAACTCTCGCGCAAGGCGATCAGTTTGGGGCTCTCTGTTCTGATCATGCTATGGCAGTTCATGCAGGTTTGAGCTGGGGGAATCGCGGCCTTGGCGGATTTTTCTACGGTATTATGGCAATAACGGCAGTCGATCCCCAACTCTCCGGCATGAAGAGCATGGCTGTAGGGTATGGGTTGCTGGGGGCCGTACCCCACGTCCGTTGTTCGTGGTGAGCCGGTGTAATACAGCAAGGCCACCGCGTACAGAGGAACAACAGCGAGGACAACGCCCACCCCATACTTGATGAAATTGGTCCAGATTGGAAAAGTGTAATTATTCATGATCGTTCGCGGTGCAGCGTACAGACCCCCATCCATGAAATCAATGAGTCCGATATTTTTTTAACCTGCTTTTCTGGCGGACCGAATGTCCAAAATGATGGCCCGTTATCGAATCGCCCCTTTTTATAGCACGAAATACGCCGGTTCGTATAGGCCGTTTTTTTATTTTTTAGAGATTCTTTTTCTTGAAGACAGGGGTGTGCCATGCTCCTTGGTTGGCAATAGAGTCCTGCGAAAAGGATGTGTCTCTTGGATGAAGGCCATCTATCTTTTTTCGCGAAGGTTCGTATGATAGGGATGAATACAATCTAGCATAAACTATCCGGTGTGCATCGCGGGGACAGACCCATGTTAAAGCGCTGGTTTGATGAGTTCAGGCACTATTTGCGGGAGACGGGCAAGCGTACCGCGAAGACGATCGAAAATTACTCTCGGGATATGGGCCTGTTCCAACGCTATTTGGAAGAAGGGGCGGATCCCTGTTTGAGCCCCACCCCGGATGGAGTGGATTTTGATCTTGATAAAATCGACGTGCTCACCCTGCGTGGATTTATCTCTTACCAGCGCCACCGGGGTAATACCGCCCGGTCCATCAACCGGCGTTTGTCCATGCTGCGCTCGTTTTATGCCTTCCTGGAGATGAGAGGGGTGATCTCCCTGAGTCCCATGAAGCGCTTGCGCTTCATGAAGGAACAGCGGAAATTGCCGGTTTTTTTGGATCAGCAACGAGCGGATGAATTGGTTGAGTATCCCGAGGGGGGCGATGCGGGTTTGCATGTGCGGGACCGGGCCATGCTGGAACTGCTGTACACAAGCGGAATGCGGGTTTCTTCGCTGGTGAGTCTCAATCTCGGGGATATCGATTGGAAGCGGCAGACCCTGCAGATCAAAACCAAGGGCGATAAAGCGCAGCAAATCCCCCTGACCCCATCGGCGGTGGCAGCCCTGCAAGAGTACCTTCCCCTCCGTGCCCAGGTTCTGGCGGAAAACTCCTCTCCTCCAGAGGGCGGGGAACGGGCTGTGTTTCTGAACCGTTTTGGTACCCGTCTCACCACGCGGGGCGTGCAACTTCGGTTAAAAAAATTCGCTCTCGCCCTGGGGCTGGGTAAAACCACCCCCCATACCCTTCGGCATTCCTGTGCCACGCATCTCTTGGAAAACGGGGCGGATCTGCGCTTTGTCCAAGAGTTGCTGGGGCATAGCAATCTGGCGACCACCCAACTCTATACCCATGTCACCATGAGCCACATTCAAGACGTGTATCAGAACGCCCATCCCCGGGCCCGGGAAAAAAAGAAGGGGGAGAGATGAAAAATCATCATTTCTCGTTGTAGCAGTCCCTTTGTTTTTTTAAACTGGTTTTACAATAAAGAAAAAAGAGAAGATGGATTGGGTATGCGTTGGGATCGCCGAAACAAAGATCGAATGCTGGCCTGGGTGGCGGAAATGTGTATCGCCAGTGGCTTGATGGTGTTGATTTTTCTTGTCGTTT
>JAVFAP010000035.1:0-13505 GCA_034002445.1 bacterium
CCTGAACGATAACTTCCCAAACGACGCAAACCTGGGCGCCTTATTTTTGAATTTTCTCCGCTTTCATCAAGGCTGGCAAGGCGGGTGGAATGCCATCCAGAACCGAGGTGCGGTGGGGTTTCTCTTTGTTCTTCAATTTTTCCCAGCGGATCAGCACCTCTTGCGGGGTATCCGCCTTGGCATCACCGAAGACGTGGGGATGGCGGCTGACGAGTTTGTCGCAGAGACAGGCCAGCACATCCTGGATGGTAAACCGGTGTTCTTCTTCGGCGAGGCGGGCGTGGAAAAGGACTTGCAGCAGCACGTCGCCACATTCTTCCATGATTTCCGCATCGTCTTGGTTGTCGATACTTTCCAAGAGTTCGTAGGCTTCCTCGATCAGGTATTTTTTGAGGGACTGGTGGGTTTGCTCCAGATCCCAGGGGCAGCCTCCGGGAGAACGGAGGCGGGCCATGATTTGGACGGCTTGGAGAAATTGATCCGCGAGGGATTTGGTTGAATCGGACATCGTAGTTTTACTCTTTTTTGGGAGAATCGCTCAAACTTGGCGTTTTTTTGCCGATGATACCATGAAAGACTATAGCATGCCCCAGGCAAAGAGGGAGAGCGAAAGACAATGAAATTCCGTGGAATTCTGGTCCTTTGGATGGGTGTGATGGTGCTGCTTCCGGTGGGGGTGGGGGCGGATGCCTTGCTTTTTCATAGCGGACACACGCGCTATGGGACCGTGCTGATCCAGGACGCGACCTCTGTGGTGATGGAAATCGAGGGGCGGACCGAGACCTTTCTTCGTAAATCGATCCATCAGATCTACCCGGGGCTGGTGATGCCGGCAACCGGGGAAACGACGGCATCGGATGATGGTCTTTTAGTGCATCGGCCCAACGAGGTGGTGTATTCGGTGACGGGCGAGATCGCGGCGCGGCGCAAGATGGTCAACACCGAGGGCCGGGAGTATTGGGTGGATGTGGAGCGAGATTTCGAGGTGCCGCGGTTTCAACTGAAGCCAGCTGGGTATTCGTTCTACAATCGGCGAGGGTCATACCTTTCCGGAATCGTGCGCAACCAGACCGACCAGGTCTGGCATGCCACGGAATTTAGGGTGACTTTTTTTGATCAAACAGATCAACTGATCGCGTCCAAGGATTTCTATATTTTTCATTTGCCGCCCAAGGGCCAGCGGGTTTATCATCTGGCCTTGCCGGATGTGCCGTATGATCAGATCGAACGCATCCGGATGGTCCGCAAGTTTTGAGTTTGGCAGACATAACCGTTGGGGCTGGAGAGGCGGTGGCCTTTCTGGAGTGAAAACAAAAGGCGGGGTTGCCCCCGCCTTTTGTTTGCTTAGGTCCGGTCTTTAAGAATCTTGAGCAAGGTGGGTTGATCCAGGAGGTTTAGGTAGGGCTGGTACTCGATCCCGATCGAGAGGATGAATTGGGTGAGCAGTTCCTTGACGATGTGCACCAGCTCTTCTTCGTCCCACGGTTTTTCAATATAGCGGTCGATATCGGCCATATTGATGGCTTCGATGGTGTCTTTATGGGTTGCCATGCCGGTGAGCAGCAATTTTTTGGTTTTGCTGAAGCGGCTGTCTTCGTGCATTTCGATCAAGAAATCGATCCCGTTCTTTTTGGGCATGAGGTGATCGCAAATCAAGAGGGCGAGGTAACTGCCTTCCTGGTCGATCTCTTCGATGGCATCGCGGGCTTCGGCGGCCGACTCGCAATCGATGAGGTTGAAGTGGGATTCGAAAACGGTTAAATCTTTACGCAGTGTCGCCAGGACATCGCGTTGGTCATCTATGCATAGGATGTTAATCGTAGACATGTTCTCCTCCGAGAATGGGTAAACGGACTGTAAAGGTGGTTTTGCCGGGCTGGCTCTGGACGGAGATCTTGCCGTGGTAACTGTCTACCAGGCGTTTCACGATGGTCAGTCCAAGGCCCAGGCCAATAATTTTGCCTTCTTTTTTGGTGCTCAAAGTGGGTTCGAAAATCCGGGGCAGAATAGACGCCGGAATTCCCGGTCCACTGTCGGTAATGAGAATCAGCACGCTGGGGCCTTCATGGAAGGTGGCGATGCAGATGGATGGATCGGTGATTTCTTCGCCCGCCATGCTTTCACAAGCGTTTTGGATGATGTTGATCAGCATCTGCACGATTTCGCCCTTGTTCCCGTAGATGGGCGGGGTGGGTTCGATGTGCAGGTTGACGGAGACCTTGCGCAAGGGGCTGGCCAGAAGGGTCAGGGCTTCCTTGATGCAGTCGTTGAGTTCCAGGTCGTGCTGGCGGTCGGGTTGCTGGGCGCCGAGCGCCTTGACGGAACGAACGACGTGCATGGCGTGTTCGGCCGCGATCAACATGTCTTTGAGGGTGGCGCCGATTTCCCAGTAGTAATCGATGATATCGATTTCTTTGGTGAGGATCGACTGCATCCCTTTTAAAATCTCATCCGAAATGCCGGTTTGGGCGAGGCGGCGAGCGACGTTGGGTTCAATCTGATAGTCTTCTGTGATCTGCTTGGCGCGGCGGCGGGCTTCCAGGCTGGAGACCTGCCGACCGTCCTTGAATCCCTTCTCGTAGAAATGGAATTGCTCGGGGTGGCGTTCCGCAATGGACTCGGCGAGATTTTTGCTGAGCCACTCGGTATTGCGTTTGAGCACGGAGATCGCGTTGTTCAGTTCGTGCGCGATGCCGGCGGAAATTTTTCCGAGCGAAGCCATTTTTTCGGTATGAATCAGCGCTTTGAGGGAGCGTTCTTTTTCCTGCGCGATTTTTTGGATGCGCTGCTGCCGCTGGACCAGGTTGTGGATGATCGAGGGCATGAACTGTTCCACCAGCGAATTCCCGCGTTCATTGATGACCACCGGTTGGTGGGAATCAATGTATTGCAGTTCGCTTTTCTCTTCGGCGATGACGGTGTTCAAACTCGAGAAGGTTTTGGAAAAGAAACTGGGGGCGCCCACAAACATGTTGCGGGTGGCCTCAAAGGTTTCGTAGCGGTCGCCGTTGGGCAGGTTGATGTAGCCCTTCAGTTTGCCGCTGCGTACCAGGTAGAGCCGGTCGTTGTAATCATACTGGTTCATGAGGATTTCCCCCTTGCCCAGTGTGATCCGCCGCAGGGGATCCGCGAAGTAGGTTTTGATCAACCAACTTAAGTTATCTTGCCCTTCTTGTTTATGCGGCACATCGCTCATCGGAGAAATCGTTTCTTCCAGCCAGTTTAGAGTAGGACGGACCGAATGCATCGTTTCTTAGAAAAATCCTATCAGGTTAAGAATGTACATCAAACCGTAGCAGGCGATAAGACCCAATATCCCAATTAAAAGACCAATTTTGTACATATCCTTGGTTTGGATGATGCCGCTGGAATAGGCAATGGCGTTGGGCGGGGTGCTGATTGGCAGCGCCATGGAAAGCGAACTGGCGATGGTTGTCGCGAGGATCAGCATCTTGCCTCCCCCCATGGGTTCCAGAATGGTCAGGTTCGCACCCAAGGCGGCGACGATGGGTAGGATGAGGTTGGCCGTGGCAGTGTGCGACATGAAGTTGGCCAAGGCGAAGGTGACACCGGTGCAAGCCAGCAAGATGACAAAGGGAGGGAAGGTGGCAAAGGGAATGCTTTCGATCAAGTGGATCGAGAGTTTGCTTTCTTCCATGGCGAAGCCCAAGGCGATCCCGCCCGAGACCAGCCAGAGGACATCCCAACTGATGCGCTTTAAATCCTCGCGGTTAATGATTTGGGTAACCGTGAAGACCACAACCGGAATCATCCCCACGACGTAAGAGTTCATTCCATGGTACGAGCCGAGAAGCCAGAGGACGATGGTGATACCAAAGGTGGCGTAAACCGTGATGGCTTTCCAATTGGTGAGGAATTGCGATTTGATTTCCAGGTTCACTTCCTTGGTCTTGAAGGGGAACATGAGGGTAAAGAGGAACCAGAGGATCAAGAGCAGGCCGATCATATATGGGGTGGCGAACGCCATCCAGGCGCCGAAGGAGATGCTGTCCGCGCCCACCAGATATTTCAGGGCGATGGCGTTGGGCGGGGTGCCGATGGGAGTGCCGATGCCCCCGATGTTGGCGGCGAAGGGGATGGAGAGGAGCAGGCCCACTTTGCCGCGGTCGCCTTCATCAAACAAATTCAAGACTGGCATGACGATAGCGAGCATCATGGCGGTGGTGGCGGTGTTGCTCATAAACATGGAGAAGAAGGCGGTGATGATCATCAGACCCAGCATGATCATGGTGGGGCGCTGGCCGAAGGGCTTCAGCATGACCCGGGCCAGGTTGATATCCAGGCGGTATTTGGTCGCCGCCATGGCCAGGAAAAACCCTCCCAAGAAGAGCAGGATGATGGGAGAAGCGAAGGTAGCCATGATATCGCGGTGATCCAGGACCTGCCCAAAATTGGGAACCGACGGATTCTCCTTGAAGAGAATAAAACATTTGTCGGACAGGATGAGGAGTTCCAGGGTGATGATGAGAACCGAGGTGGCATAGACCGGGATCGGTTCTAGTACCCAGAAAATAGCGGCCATGACAAACAGGGCGATGACCCGATGCTCGATGACCGACAGATTCTGGATGGGAATCCATTCGGTTGGGATGATCCAAACGAGTAACGGAACGGCCAAACACAGGATGAGTTTGAGGTATTTCTTCATGATTCCTTTTACCAACGTGTGGGGAAAATCATTCGGCCTCTCGGGCTAGGGGAGAATGCCGATATGGTTAAGTAAATAACTATCCCTCAGTGTATCCGGGAAACGGATTTATACAAAGATGCGTTTGCCGGTTTTTGTTGAATCCGAACAAATTCTTTTTGGATTTTACGGATTCTCTTTGGAGAATAGGTCTTGTCTTTTAATTCCAGGATTATTCAGTGATTTATTTTTTTAGAAAAGAATCGATCTCCTGGTTCTCTTTTTTGGTTTTATAGTTTGTACGGATTTGTTTCTTGAAATTGGGATAAATTTTCGCTTATGGGATGGTGGTTTTCTCTTTTTGGGATTCGTTGATTAGAAATTGTGTAAAGAGGCGCACCCCCGCACCGGAGGCGCCGGTGTTGAGGCAGCCTTGTTCCTTATCCAGGATGGCGGTCCCGGCGATATCGAGATGGGCCCAGGGTAGGTTGGGATTCACGCATTGGGCGAACTGGCGGAGGAACTCGCCAGCGGAAAGAGTCCCGGCTTGGCGAGGGAGACCGGTGTTTTTTATATCAGCGATATCGCTTTTGATATGTTCCTTGAGTTCGGGGTAATTCGGCAGTTGCCAGGCGCGGTCATCGGTCTGGGCGGCTGCGGCGAGGCATTCGTTCGCCAACCTTTCGTCCGAGGTCATCAGGCCGGTGTAGTCGTGGCCGAGGGCAAAAATCACCGCTCCGGTGAGGGTGGCGATATTGAGGATGCGGTGGGGTGCGTAGTTTTTCGCTATGTAACTGTTGGCGTCCGCGAGGACCAGGCGGCCTTCGGCGTCGGTGTTGCCGATTTCGACGGTTTTACCGCAGTAACTGATCAGCACATCGCCGGGCTTGTATGACTTGGGGCCGATGGCGTTTTCGGCCAATCCCACCACAAAGTACAGATTGCGGGGGATGCCGAGCGCCAAGGTGTTTTGCAGCGTGCCGATCACAGCCGCGGCGCCGCAGACATCCATGCGCATGTCTTCCATGCTGCCGGTGGTTTTGAGGTTCAAGCCGCCGCTATCGAAGGTTAGGCCCTTGCCGATCAGGGCGGTGTAGGGATCCTGCTTTTTTCCGCCTTGGTATTGGACGATGATCAGTTTGGGTTCTTTGGTGCTGCCCTGGTTCACGGCCAGGTGGAGGCGAAGACCCTCTTTTTGTAGTTCTTTTTGATTCAGAACCTTCAATGTGCATTTTTTGTTGTGTTGGATCAGGGTACGGATGGTTTGTTCCACAAAGACCGAGTCGGCCACATCGGCGTTTTCGTTGCCCAAGTCGCGGGCCAGGTTGACACCTTCACAGATGGTGGCGACGCGGGTCACCAGATCGCGCTGCTGGGTTTGGATTTGGATGCTGTACTGATTGTAGTCTGCCTTGTCTTCAGCCGAGGTGATGTACTTGTTCCAGGTATAGAGTCCCAGTTTCGCCCCTTCCACCATGGCGCGGATGACCATGGGTTCATCGTAAGGTGGGAGGATGGCGGTGGGGAGGTGGGGTTTCATCACTTTATGCTTCAAGGCGGTTTTGACGAGTTTGCTGAGTTTTCGGGCAGAGAGGTCTTGGGGATTCTCGCCCACGCCCACCAGCAGGGCGAGACCGGTCTTGGTGAAGACGGGCAGGAGTTCATCGCTTTTCCCTGTGAAATAGCCATGGGTTTGTGCATCCAGGGCGGCTTGGCTGAGATCGGGCTGGGGAAGAGAGATCGAAGCGCCTGGTTTGACAAAAACGACAAATTGATGAATGCTGCGAGGAATTTTGGCAATACCTTGGATTTGCATGGAGTTCACTTTCTGGGAGTCGCTGAATTAACCAGAGACGCAAGGTTATGACTTGCGTCTCGATCCGGGAACAGGGGGGAGTTTGTCCGGGAAAAAGCGGAGAGATCAGGGAGTTTACATGGGTGTCAGTGTGATCGATCCGCATTTTTTCATTGTACTGCCTCTCTGCTTTTTTGTATATGGAGGGGAGGCAGGATTTCTTGCTTTCCAATGCATGACTTTCGGTCAAAACTTGTTTAGAATAGTCCTCAGATTTTGAACGAAAATTAGAGGAGGAATGAAGATGTCAGAACCACGACGCCGTGATTTTTTAAAAGGAAGTTTGCTTGCGGGGGCGGGCTTGGGCTTGCTGCCCCTGGTCACGCGACAGAGCGCGATGGCCTACCCGCGGCCGACCGAAAACAAGATTTCGCTGGCCACCTGGTCTATCAACCGTACCTTCTTCATGGGCGGCTGGAAGATGGACGATTTGCCCCGTATTGTACGGGAAGATTTTGGAATCGATGGCATCGAGCATGTCAATCAATTTTTCGATGTCCCCACCGAGACCAATCTGAACCGTTGGAATCAGCGCGCCAAGGATTATGGAGTGCAGAATGTACTGATTATGGTGGATCATGAAGGCGCGATGGTCGCGAAAGAGGAGGCGGTCCGCAAGCAGGCGGTCATCAATCACCGCAAATGGGTGGATATCGCGGCCTATATGGGTTGCCACGCCATCCGTTGCAATGCCTACGGTGGGGGTAGCACGCCGGAAGAAGATCCCGACGCGCTGGACCGGGCTGCGGAATCGTTCCATGCCTTGGTGGATTATGCGGCGGAACAGCAGATCAATGTCATTATCGAGAATCATGGAGGATTGTCATCCTACCCGGGGTGGCTGCCCGCGCTGTGCAAAAAGGTGGATAGCCCCCATTTTGGTTTGCTGCCGGACTATGGCAATTATCCCGATGGCGTGGATAAGTATGAAGAGATCGAAAAGGCGATGCCCGATGCCAAGGGAGTCTCGGTCAAGACGGCGTGGAATCCGGATGGCGAGTCCTCGATCGATCTGCCCCGCATGCTGAATATTTCCCTGGCCGCGAACTATAGTGGATTCTGGGGGATTGAATCGGGCTATCAATTCAAGAGCGGGGATCTTCCGATCGAGGAGGTCCGCAAGGGAGAATGGCAGGCGGTGCTGTGGACGAAGAAGGTCATCGAAGAAATCGTCCTTAAGCAGGGGTAAGCCGGTGGGGATTGAGATCCCCGGTTTGACGAACCATACGGAGAAGGAACTACGACGATGACCCTATCGAGACGAACAATCGTGAAAGCGGGCGCGTTGGGCGCGTTATCGCTGGTGGCGAAGGCCCCGGTATTTGCCCAAGAGTCCAAGGCGGTGAAGATGTTCAAATGCTTGGGGTGCGGGCACCTGGGCGTGGATGCGAATCAGAAGCAGGCGGTGGACTATGCCGCCCAGTTTGGCTTCGACGCCGTGGAGGCCCATTTGGGCGATTTGGAAAAGATGAGCCGAGCACAACGGGCGGATTTTCTGGGTTCTATGCAATCGAAGAAGGTTCGCTGGGGCACATGCGGCTTGCCGGTGGAGTTTCGCCGGGATGAAGAGACGTTCCAGAAAGGGATCCAAGCGTTTCCCGGCCAGGCCGCTCTTCTGAAAGAAATTGGGGTGACCGGTGTCGTCACCTGGATCATGCCCGGAACGAATGAGTTGACCTATCTTGAAAATTTCCGTCAACATGCCCGGCGTTTGCGGGAGGCGGCGAAAATCCTCAAGGATGTGGATCTGCGGCTGGGATTGGAGTTCGTTGGCTCACAGACGCTGCGCAATCAGTTCCGCTATCCTTTCGCGCATACGCAGAAGGAGATGCTGGAGTTGTGTGACGAAATTGGGACCGGCAACATGGGGCTGCTTTTTGACAGTTACCATTGGTTTACCTCGCGGGGAACGGTGGAAGAAATCCTGGCGCTTAAGCCGGAACAGATTGTCCTGGTGCATATTAACGATGCGCGCCAGGGGCGCAGCCGGGATGAGCAGATCGACGGCGAGCGGGCGTTGCCCACCGCGACCGGGGTGATTGATTTGAAGACGTTCATGAACGCGCTGGTCCAGATTGGCTATGACGGACCGGTGGTGATCGAGCCGTTCGATAACGAACTGCGGGCGATGGACAACGAACCCGCGCTACAGAAAACCATTGACGCGATGAATGCGGCGTTTGCCCTGATCGAAGCGTAAGTTCTGACAATCAATCAAACCACAAGGCAGGCTCGTGGCAGTTCGCGGGCCTGTTTTTTTATGGATTGGGGGTGGGGGAGAGCGAGAGGGTCGTTGAGGTATTTTGGATTAAGTGAAAATACAAATTATGCGAGATGCGGTTCGTACGGTCGATGCATTTGGCGGTATGAATCCCTGCGGGGAAAGTGGTGCGGGAGCCGTTTTTGTAGCGGGCGTCGATGGTCAGGTCGATGGCGGTATGGGGGGGGAGGTGGAAGACGACCGTCCCGGTGCCGCGCCGGGGGAAATCTGCCTGCTGGATGATGAAGCCGTGCTGGCAAAGGGCCGAACCCACCAGCGCGGTGAGAATGATGGCCTTTGGCGCGGGCTTCGCGGCGAGGCGGGGCAGGTACGAGAGGGCCAAGAGCAGGCAGGGCGCGGCCTCGATCGCGAAGAGATCCCAGTCGTTGGGCATGCCCAAGTCCGGGTGCCAGATCAGGGTCCAGGCGGTGAGGGGAAGGGTGTAGAGCAAGAGGAAGAGGCGGTCAGGCCGGGTGAGGCAGCTCTCGGTTTGGATTCCCCAGAAGATCAGCGGCCAGAAGAGCCAGGAGCGCAAGGCTAGGCCATAGAACCAATCCAAGGCGTGATCGAGATCAAAAAAAGCATAGTGCAAGCCCATGCCTTCGTAGGGAAACAGGGGGAGCCCATGCCAGCCGGAGGAGAGCGAAGCGGCTTTATGGCCGGTGAGTTGGGGAAAATCCCGGAGCAGAAACAGCAGGAAGAGCAACAGGAGCGGGCTGAACCCTCGCGTGAGTTCTCCGCGCTTTTTTGCGAGCCAGGGCAATGCCAGCAGGGAGGGGAGGGTGATGAGCATCGCCATGTGCAGGGCACAGCCGAGGACGAAGAGCAGGCTGACAGTTCGCAGCTGGAGTTTTCCCTGGATGTACAGGAGCCCGCCAAAACCATAGGCGAAGAGGGCGGGTAATAGCAGGGGGTAGTACTCGGTATGGCCGCAGGCGAAGATGAAGAAGCCGGATGATAGAAAAAAGAGGAGTGGCCAAGGCCAGTCCATCTTATACAGGGTTTGACTGCCGCGCAGCAAAATCCCCAGGGCCAGGGCGCCTCCGAGGCAGGCGGTGAAATTGAGGACGGTGAGAGGAGGGAGGGAGATGAAGGAACCCCCTTGGTAGAGGAGTTGGATCAGGAACTGGGAGAGCAGTTCATTTTTGACTAGCCATTTGCCATCTTCGGTGATGCGCGCGATGAGGGGGCCATCGCCCGCGAAGCGTTGGGCGCGGTGAAACCAGAAGAAAAGAAAACTCAACCCCACGATCCAAGCGTAGCCGGCGGGGGTGATGTGAAAGGGCTGGCGTGGTGGTTTCATAAGGATGGACAATGGGGGAGCGATGATTCCTTTCTGCGGCGCCAGGGGCTCGTGCGGGATGAGGAACGCCGCTGTATGGCCTCGCATGGCGTAATACCTGGTTCATTGTGGCGATGCTGGGGCATTCCATCAAGGGTTGGGAGGATTTGGGGAATGTCGGGATATGATTGGGTCATTTGTGGCAGAAGAGAAAGATTCCCCTTTAATTTCGCCAGCGGCAGGCAAGACTTCATAGGGTGTATCCGTCGATGAATCCCATCGCGCGTCAATTCCAATTTCCATTCACGCTGTTCTTTCCGCGGTACGGTTTATTCTACCGCCCTGGTGTTTGATTGTGAAACTGTTTCGATCCGAACTGTACAATGCAACGTTTTTTGTAGGGTTTTTCTTTAATCTTCTGTTGGGCATGATGTTTTCGAACAATGCCCTCTTCCCCATTTATATCCGGCATATCGGAGGAGGGGCGGACGCGATCGGTTTTTTCTGGACGGCGTTGACCTTGGCCAGTTTTCTGTGTCGCCCGGTGGTTGGGTCGATCGTGGAGAAGATTGGGGTCAAGCCGGTGCTGATGGTGGGGGCATTGCTGATGGGCCTGCCCAGCGTTGGGTATTGGGTGTTACTGGACCACGAGTTGGGGGTGTGGATCTGGGTGTTACGGATGTTGCAGGGGGTGGGATGGGGCTGCCATAACACCGCCTTTTTCACCTTGGCCGCGCAGGCGGCCCCGCCAGGGCGACGGACCGAGGCGATCTCGATGTATGCCCTGCCCGGGCTGGCTTCGAACATGGTGGGACCCCTGCTTGGCGAGTACCTGATTACCCATTATGGGTTACCCCCTTTTCTCCTGGCGATCTGTAGCATGGGGGTGGTGGCGTTTTTGCTGATTTCGCAAATTCCCCTGACTCCCAAACCGGTGGCTGCCAACGCCATCAGTCTGGCGGGGTTTTACACGATTTTACGGATGCCGGCGTATTGGTTCGCCTTTAGTTTGGCGATGCTGCACGCGGTGTGCTTCGCCTCGCTCAGTTCGTTCTTGGCACCGGTGGCGGCAGAGCGGAATATCGCCGCGTTTTCGTTGTTCTTCACCGCGTTTTCAATGGGGGGGATCGCGGTGCGGCTGGCGGGGAAATCCTGGGCAGACCGGCAAGGCCTGCTGCGGGTGGCGATCCCCTGTTTTTCGATCTATTGTCTGGGCCTTTTATTGTTGCATTTCAGTTGGAACTTGCCATTGATGATTTTGTCGGGGCTGATCTGTGGTTCCGCGCATGGGGCCAGTTTTCCTGTCTTGGCCAATGTGGGCTATACCCTGGCGCCTCCCCTTTACCGTAGTACCGGGATTGGGATGCTGACCGGGATGATGGATGCCGGGGGAGCGCTGGCGGGCTTGGTTTTGGGGCAGGTGGGGCAGATCTATGGGTACAGCCATCTTTTCGCGCTGAGCGCGATAGCGCCCTTGGTAGCGGTACTCTTGCTGGTATTGGTGGGCCGCCGTGCCCTGGCGACCCCCCTGGCACAAGCGGAGCGGGAGAGTTGAAAAAAAAATACCATTGGTACTCCAACTTTGGTATAAATCCTGCTATTCTTTTTTCCGTTTCTTATGTTGTTGCTTGAACCCCAGGGAGAGACGGGGAATCTTAAACGAGCAGAGGTTTTCCTGATGCGCATGAACCGGAAAGAGATGGCCGAAAACCTGTATCATTACAGGGACAGTTATTCATTGAACAATCCGCTTTATCGAACAACCGTCATCGCGTTTATGAACGAGATGCTGGGGGAAGATTTGAGCGAGGCGGGGTGTATTACCGCGCGGGCGATATTCAAACCCACCGATCGAGGGGAAGCGGTCATTACCGCGAAAGAGCCAGGCATTTTGGCTGGGTTGAAGGAAGTGTGTCTATTGATGGATACCTTTCAGGACAAAATGCGCTACCGCGTGGCGGACGAAAACGGCCGGCTCGTCCAGGACGGCGATATGTTACGGGGGGATGAGCAGCCGATTGTCTATTTGACGGGGAATGCGATTACGATCCTGGAGATCGAGCGAACGGTGTTGAATATCTTGCAGCGGATGAGCGGGATCGCCACCGAGGTGCATGAACTCCAAAAGATGATCACGGATAGCGGCTCGATCAGCCGTTTGGCGGCGACCCGCAAACTGCAGTGGGGCCGCTTGGATAAGAAGGCGTTTATCACGGGAGGGGGCTACAGCCATCGCCGTGGGTTGTATGACACCATGATGATCAAGGATACCGAGATTGATTTCTTGCACTATGTCGATCCGGTCCAACCCGGAGAAGACGCAGAATCACGGCGGCTGCGCTGGGTGATGCAAAGTATCGAGCGGTGCTGGGAAGGCCGGCATCTCTCCATGGGCCTCATTGTCGAAGTGCAAACCCAAAAAGAAGCCTTGCTGGTTGCGAAAGAGTTAAACCGGTTGCAGGGGGATGGGTACTACCCCTGCTCGATCATGCTGGATAATTTTACCCCAGAAGAAATAACAGAAACCTTAACCATGTGCAAATTGAATGGAACCTACGATGGGGTGCTGTTCGAATCGTCCGGCAATATTTTTGCCCGGCGCATTGTGGATTATGCCCAAACCAATGTGGATGTCATTTCGGTGGGCCGCCCTACCCACTCCACCGATGTGCTGGATATCCATATGGTGGTGCATCCCCCGAAATAAGAAGCGAAGAAATTTCCATTCGCCCCCTATCCCGCCCGCGGATCGTTTGATTTGCGGGCGGTTGTCGTCCTGATGCTAAATTGGTTTCAACTCATGGCATGATTCCATGACTTTCTTCATCCCCATTCGCAACTATGCTATGCTTTGCACAATCCACTCTGGGAAAGGTCGCGCAATCATGAAACGGGAAACGATATCGCTGCAAACCCATGCCCGAACGGATTTTGTCCGCATTACGGATATGGTCCAGAAAGCGGTGACCAAAATGGGGGTGAACGATGGTCTCTGCACGCTGTATGTGCCCCACACGACAGCGGGGGTGTTCATTAACGAAGGCTATGATCCCGATGTGATGCGGGATTTGGAGCATTCGCTGGATCGGCAGGTACCCTGGCGGGATGATTATCTGCACTCAGAGGGCAATGCTGCCGCACATATCAAGGCGATTTTGGTAGGCAATACGCAGCAAGTCTTGGTTGAAGAAGGACGCTTGCTGCTGGGGCGATGGGAAGAGATCTTTTTTGCGGAATTTGATGGCTCGCGGACCAGGCAGTTGATTGTTTCGGTGATTGATAACCGGTAGGCAGCCTGGTGTATGTTAAACCCCAGTCCAAGGCGAAAAAATATATATTTGTAGTTTTTTTGTATATCATTTAGATTGGGGAAGAAAATGAAACGGAAGAGCGAGGAGAAAGACGGTTGATCAGTATTTCGGAAGGTCAGCTTCGGTTAGGCGGCGAAATTATTTTCACA
>JAVFAP010000036.1:0-13414 GCA_034002445.1 bacterium
GGAACGTCCACGCCCATGCCTACCGGTCGCTCCCCTTCTAGTATGACCCTGTTCCCGCCAAGGTACAACTGGTGGGGGTGGCGGCGCAGAGCCCGGTGACGATCCAGAAGGCCATTGCCGATTGGGGATACACCTATAGTACTACCGATTATCGGGAGTTGTGCGCTCGGCCGGATATTGACATTATCAACTGCTGTGTGCCCAACTACCTGCATAAGGATGTGTTATTGTGCGCGTTGGAACACGGCAAGCATGTCTACATGGACAAGCCGCTGTGCTGCACGCTCGATGAAGCGCGCGCCATGGCAGAGGCGGGGCGGACCCACCCGGACTCGATTGTGCAGATGACGTTTCAATACCGCTTTGTTCCGGCGTTACAGCGGGCAAAGCAACTGATCGAGGCGGAGGCGCTGGGGGAACTGTTTTCGATCCGGGTTTGCTATTTGCACGCGGGGTATGTTGATCCCCAACGGCCCTTCACCTGGCGGCTGGATGTCGCCAAGAGCGGGCGGGGTGGGGCTCTTTTTGATCTGGGGGTGCATGCCATCGATCTGATCCGCTTTTTGTTTGGGGAGTTCACCGAGGTTTTTCATCAAGGCGAGACGATGATTACAGAACGACCATTGAAAGAGGATCCCTCGGTGATGATGCCCGTGCAGGTGGATGATGTGTCGTACCTGCTGTTCCGTTTGAAGAATGGCGCGGTGGGGACGTTGGAATCCTCGCGCCTGGCGACGGGAGCGCAGGACGAAATTCGTTTGGAGGCGCATGGCAGCCGGGGGGCGATCCGGTTTAACCTGATGCAACCGAATTATCTGGAATATTACGACGCGTCCTTCCCCGAAGAGGTCTATGGCGGCGAGCGGGGGTACAAGCGGATCGAGTGTGTGGCCCGCTATCCTGCCCCGGCCGCGTTGCCTGGGCCGAAATTCGCGATTGGGTGGGAGCGGTTTCATATACACAGCCTGTTCACGTTTGTGCAGAATATCAACAACGGCCTGCATGGTAAGCCTGATTTGCAGGATGGGGTGAAGGCGCAGTGCGTGCTGGAAGCCGCATTACAATCGGGACAAAGCAAAGAGTGGACTCCGGTGCAGGCGATCGGATGACCTTGGCGAGGATTGATTTCCATTGCGAAGTGGAACTAGAAGCAAGGTAATAAAAACTAAAAAATTTTAGGGACTACGAAATGAATAATCAGAATCAGAGTAAGCGAGCGACGTTATTTCAACGCGAACCCTCGCGTCGGGATTTTTTGAAGACCGGCGGTTCCGCACTGGTGGTGACGGCTTTGACCAATCCGGCCCTATTCGCGGCGGATACCGCGCCCCGAAAAATCCGGATGGGGATTGTGGGGGGAGGTTTTGGGACCTCGTTCCAGTGGCATGAGCACCCCGATTGCGTGGTGGCGGCAGTCAGCGATCTGCGCGAAGACCGGCTGGCCAATTTGGTCAATACCTATAAATGCGATAAAACCTATCCCTCCCTGGAAGAACTGGTGAAAGACCCAGAGATCGACGCGGTGGGCGTGTTCACCGATGCGCCGCTGCATGTGCAGCATGTGCAGGAATGCATGAAACATGGCAAACACGTCATTAGCGCGGTGCCCGCGTGTGTGGCGACCCTGGAACAGGCGGAAGGGTTGTTGGAAGCGGTGACGAATTCTGGCTTGACTTATATGATGGCCGAAACCAGTTATTTTCAACAGATGACCATCTCGGCCCGTAAGTTTTTCAATGAGGATAAGTTTGGAGAGATCTTCTATTGTGAATCTGAGTACCAGCATGATGGGCTGGATTCGCTTTACTACGAAAATGGAAAAAAGACGTGGCGCTATGGCCTCGCACCCATGCATTATCCGACCCACTGTACCGCGCATTTGGTCGGGGTGACGGGGGAGCGGCTGGTGGATGTCACTTGCCATGGCTGGGGGGATGATTCGCAAATCCTGAAGGATAACGATTACAATAATCCTTTCTGGAACCAGTCGGCGCTGTTCCGAACGGATCAAGGGCATTCGTTCCGGGTTAATGTCTGGTGGAAGGGGGCGCATCGTGGTGTTGAAACCGCCCGCTGGATTGGGACTAAAATGAGTTTCTACGGCCATGATGGCAATGGCAATCCGCCGACGATCGTGCGCAGTGGCCAGCAAACAGAGAAGGATGACGCAGGCTTTGAGCGAACCTTGCAGAACTTTGAGCGCTACGAGCAGCCGCAATGGTGGAAGACAGAACTCCTGCCGGAACCGCTGCGTCATGACAGCGGCCATGAGGGCTCGCATACTTTTATCACCCATGAGTTTATCGACGCCTTGGTACATAACCGGCGGCCTGCGGTTGATGTGTATGAAGCCTTGGCCTACACAGTGCCGGGCATTATTGCGCATCAATCGTCTTTGCAGATGGGGAAGGCGATGCCGATTCCCCAGTTTGTCCGTCCCACGAATTCGTAAATATCGATCGCCCGCGTAAGCGGGCGGTTCCATTTTATTGGAGAGGTTATGGCACTTTTCCCCCTTCCATTATCCCGGCGTGTGATCTATTGGCTATTGGCTTGTGTCGGTGTGCCTCTGCTTTTCCTGGTGGGGCTTGAGATCGGTCTGCGGCTTGCAGGCGTAGGATACCCGACTTCCTTTTGGATCCAGAAAACCGTGCAGGAGAGGCCGGTTTGGATCCCCAATTGGCAATTTGGATGGCGTTTCTTCCCCAAAAAAATCGCGCGCAAGCCTGAAGCGGTGGTGATTCCGGCTAAGGAGGTCAATGATGTGTACCGGATTGTAGTCCTTGGCGAATCGGCGGCACAGGGGGATCCGCAACCTGAGTATGGTTTTTCAAGGATGCTCCAGGTGATGCTGGAGGCCCACTACCCCGGTACCCGGTTTGAAGTAATCAATGCGGCCATGACCGGGATCAATTCGTTTGCGGTCCGGGATATCGCCCAGGATTCGCTCTGTTTGCAACCCGATCTCTTCGTGATCTACATGGGGAATAACGAAGTAGTGGGGCCGTTTGGCGCGGGCAACGTGCTAAAGCGTTTTCCCACGCCTCTGTGGATGATCCGCACCCACCTGGCGTTCCAGACTACAAGCCTGGGGCAGGGAATGGCGGCATTGCTTGGCGCCAGGGATTCCGGCGATCCCGATACTTGGATGGGGATGAAGATGTTTGACGATCTGGTTCGCTGGGAAAGTGAGCCACTCCAACGAATCTACTCCAATTTTCGTACTAATTTACATTCTATGTTGGTGCGGGCGAGGTGTGCGAATACTCGATATATCCTTTGCACTGTGGGGGTGAATCTGCGGGATTGCGCGCCTTTTGGGGCTATTCATGGGGAGGGAATGTCAGTAGACACTCTGCTGGAGTGGAACGCCCTGTGGGAGGAGGCGGTTCAGTTGGAAACGCAGGGAAAGGTAGCGGAGGCGCTGGATCTGTATTTGGCGCTGGAAGAGTTGGATGCCCGACACGCTGGGGTGCAGTTTCATATTGCGCAGTTGCTGCTAGCCACGCAAAATCCCAGCGCTGCGGCGAAACGGTTTACGCGGGCTCGTGATTTGGATGCTCTGCGGTTCCGCGCGGATTCCCGAATCAATGAAATGATCCGTGAGGCGGCGGAATTTGATTCCAACACCACGCTGGTGGATTTTGAGCGTGTGCTGCAAGAGGCCAGCGAGCATGGCATCGCGGGATCCGCGCATTTTTATGAACACGTCCATTTAAATCCCCAAGGGAATTATCTTCTGGCCCAGACGGTGCTCGATTCACTGGAGGCAATGCTCCCAGGAGACATTCAGAATGCAAAAATCGATCCCATGCTTGCCTTCGATGAGGTGCTTCAGCAGTTGGCCTACACGGATTGGAATGCGTATCAGGTTCTGCAAACATTGGCGGAACGGATCAACGAGCCACCATTCTTGTATCAAAGCAATCATCAAGAACAACAAGTGTTTCTGCAACAAGCCATGCGTCAGTTGATGGAAACCCCACAAGCCGAGGCGATGGCTCAAGCCCTGGAAATCTATAAGAACGCCTTAGACGCAAAGCCGAATGATTCCGCGATCCGTTCCAACTACGCGGGCTTGCTGGTGGCGATGGGGCAGATTGACGAGGGCCTGGAGGTTTACCGGGGGTTGTTACGGGAAAATCCGTTTGATCCCACGGTTCCTGTGCGGATGGGGGACGCGTATACCAAGCAGCAAAAAACCGATGACGCGGTGACGATGTATGACCTGGCTCTGACCATCCGCCCGGATTACAACCGCGCTATGTACTACAAAGGGATATCTTTGGCGAATGGGGGGCGGATCCACGAGGCGATCCGTCTTTTTGAGGAATTTTTGGTACTTTACCCAGATCATGGGCATGGGCATGTCAATCTAGCCTTGCTGTACAAGAATCAGAACCAGCCAGAGAAGGCGATGGCGCATTTGGAAACGGCCTTACGCTTGAACCGGCGGGATAAACTGGCGCTGAACCACTATGGGGTGGCATTGGCAGAACAAGGGAAACTAGAGGAGGCGTTGCAGCACTTCAAAGCCGCTTTGCGGATCGATCCCGCTTTCATGGCGGCAAGGAAGAATTTTTCGATGGCAATCCAGAAATTGAATACCGCCACGCCATAAGTTCGGATCCATTGTTTCCGCGGCCCTTGTTTAGATCGCAAAATGGTGATTTCTTTTCGGGTTTAGGCGACCATATTGGTTGGGGGGGACTATACTGTAGGAAACGCCTCAGGTCGGATTGCCCTCTGCATGGGGTGGGGATATTGTGATGGAATCAGGTACGAAAGGAGCCAGCATGATGAGCAGGAAACCAGCCATTTTGGTTGTCGGCGGCGCCGGATATATCGGCAGCGTGACCAATGCGATTTTGGTGGAGCATGGCTATCCCACCATTGTTTTGGATAATTTGGAGAAGGGGCATCGCGAAGCGGTCCATCCCCAGTCAGCGTTTATCGAGGGGGATATTCGGGATCGGTATTTCGTGCAATCGGTGTTTTCGGATTATCCCATCGAGGCGGTGATGCATTTTGGCGCGTATAGCCTGGTGGGGGAATCGATGACCGATCCCGACAAATATTTTTCGAATAATGTGGAAGGCGGGCATATGCTGTTAAATGCCATGCGGGATCATGGTGTAGAGCGGATTGTGTTTTCATCGACTGCTGCGGTGTATGGGAATCCTGTTACTGTACCGATTGAGGAAGATATGGAGAAGGTGCCGATCAATCCCTATGGGCGGTCCAAACTGGCGTTTGAATATATGCTGAAAAGTTATGAAGAGGCCTATGGTATCCGTTACGCGGTGCTGCGGTATTTTAACGCGGCGGGGGCGACCGAGGCCTATGGCGAGGATCATGCGCCCGAGACCCATCTGATCCCCCTGACTTTACAGGTGGCACTGGGCAAGCGGGAGCAGATCGCCATCTATGGGACAGACTACGATACCCCGGATGGGACATGCCTTCGTGACTACATTCATGTCTGTGATCTTGCTGAAGCGCATCGGCTAGCCTTGGAGTTCATTCAAAGCGAATCGGTGACATGCAACCTGGGCAATGGCCAAGGGTTTTCGGTGCGGGAAGTCATTGAAACCTGCCGCGCGGTGACGGGGCACTCCATCCCCGTGCAGGAAGCCCCTCGACGCCCAGGCGATCCCGCGCGACTGACCGCTTCCGCACAGCGGGCACGGACCACCTTGGGATGGTCGCCTCGCTATCCGGATTTACGGCAGATTGTCGAAAGCGCATGGAACTGGCATAAAACCCATCCGGAAGGCTATTGAGGTTTTTCCATTCATGACGGACATAGAAAACAAAATTTCAGAATTATGGAAACACAGTAAAGAAAGTGGTCTTGAAATGATTTCATTTGATCGCAATGAGCACCCTCACCGTCGTTGGAATCCCTTGTTGGAAGAATGGGTTCTGGTATCCCCGCATCGTACCAAACGGCCCTGGACGGGAAAGGTTGAAAAGAGACCGACTTTGGATTTGCCGGATTATGATCCCACCTGCTACCTTTGCCCGGGCAACACCCGCGCGGCAGGGAAACAAAATCCTGGATATACCGAAACATTCGTCTTTGATAATGATTTTATGGCGCTGTTACCTGATACCCCCGTCTCAGAGGATCAGGTATCGTGCAACGGCCTGGTGCGGGAACGACCGGAAAGCGGCTTATGTCGCGTGATCTGCTTCTCACCCCAGCATAATCTGACCATGGCGGAAATGGACGTGGCGGATATCGTAGCGGTGATCCAGGTTTGGTGCGATCAATACCAGGAGATTGGCGCACGCGAAGATATCGCGTGTGTAACGATCTTCGAAAACCGGGGCGAGATTATGGGGTGCAGCAATCCGCATCCCCACGGCCAGATTTGGGCCAACCGCTCGATCCCCAGCATTCAAGCCAAGGAAACTGCGACGCAAGAAACCTATTTTGGCAAAACCAACTCCTCGTTACTGGTCGATTATCTTGCGTGGGAATTGGCACAAAAGGAGCGGATTGTATTACAGAATGAGTATTTTGTAGCGCTGGTCCCACATTGGGCGGTATGGCCATTCGAGATGATGATTCTGCCCCAGCGCGCTGTGGGATCGATTCTGGATCTGCATGGGGATGAAAAACTGGCGTGGGCGCGTCTCTTAAAAGAGGTTTTGATTCGGTACGACAATCTCTTCGAGGTTTCCTTCCCCTATTCCATGGGGATTCATCAGAGGCCGACGGATGGTGGGGCCTATCCCGGCACGATCCTGCATCAGCATTTTTTCCCGCCCTTGCTGCGTTCGGCGACGATCAAAAAATTTCAGGTAGGGTATGAGATGGCGGGAGAGCCACAACGGGATATCACGCCGGAACAGGCCGCGGACCGGTTGCGGTCGGTATCTGGAATCCATTTTAAAAAGAGAGAGCCGAATCCATGACCCCTGGTTTTTATAAGAAAAACCAACCATGGTCCTAGACCACTCCTGTAATTTTTTGATACGATAATCTGACTTCTTTTAACTATTTGATTCAAAGTGGAGGCCATGATGAAGCGATCGGAGTGTCGTATTTTTGTTGTAGTGTATCTCCTGTTGATTTCCGGGGGAATTCAAGGAAACTGGGCAGCGGACTTTTCTGCGACCATTGAATCTGCCCGGCAGGCGATTGAAGCCATCCAGCAGGATGAGCACGTGATCGGGCTTTCGGTTGCCCTGGTGAGTGATGATGACATCGTCTGGCAGGAAGGGTTTGGCTACGCAGACCGAGAGGCGCAAATTCCCGCTACGCCCGATACGGTGTATGCGATTGGTTCGATATCCAAGACGTTCACGGCGGTATCCATTTTACAGCAAGTCCAGCAGGGTAAGATTGATCTGGATCGACCTATCTCGGATTATTTTCCCGATTTTTCGATCCTGCATCGGTACGGTGCATCGCAGGACGAGCAGAACGCCGCAATCACGGTGCGCCGCTTGCTGAACCACCGCAGTGGCTTGCCTGGGGATGTGTTTGCCGGGCTGTTTCTCACGGGACCTTCTTACTACCCAAAGTATATACAATGGTTAATGGATTATTTGTCTACTACCTATCCAAGTCAGGAACCGGGTGTGATCGCCAATTATTGTAATTCTGGCTTTGTCTTGGCTGGCGAAATTGCGCGCCTGGCTGGAGCGCTGGCAGGGGAAGATGATTTAGGCCATTACTTTGAACGGACCCTCTTTCAGCCGCTTGGGATGGATCAATCTACCACGCATGTCGTGGGGCAAGTGGTCCCGAATCTGGCGATGGGATACATCGGCGGTGAGATCGTTCCGCCCTTTGAGTTCAATGGGGTCGCGACGGGAGGAATTTATTCAACTGTTGGTGATATGTCCAAATTTCTTATGATGCTGATGCACGAAGGGACCGATCCCCGCAGTGGTACTGCTTTTCTCGCCCCCGAATGGGTGAGGGAACTGGGGCGGATGGACCCCGCCATGTATGATTTCAATACGTTCTTCAATCCTGGATTGGGGCTGGACAGCGCACATTTGTACCGGTTTATTGATGCGATCCCACCGCTGGAAGAAAACGGACACCGGTATGGCCGGGTGTGGCTGAAGGATGGATCGACCAATAATTTTTCTTCGGTGATTATCGTATTGCCCGATTCGCGGTTGGGTGTGGTATTGCTGTTTAATAGTGATGCGGGGGATGAGTATAAGATTGATCTCGCCGAGCAGATCGTTCTCAACGCGCTGCGGGATAAACTGGCGATGGAAGTGCCGAAACCAACGCTGCCGGATCATGCAGCCATCGCGGTGACGGATCCATCGCAACTGACGGGATTGTATGTTGTCAGCAATCAGCCGCGGGTAGTTTCCCAGGGTGAGAATGGCACGCTGCAATTGACCCTGTTTCCAGGAACCGATGAAGAAACAAAAATCGTACTTCATCCAACGGATTCAGCCCACTATGCGGTGGAAGGGGATTCTTCCACCTATACGTTTGTCTCTATCAATAATCGTATTTTATTGCTGCGAAGCGGCGGTCCGGTGGATACGTATTTAGAAATGATGGTCCGTGTTGTAGGAGAAAAGATTGAACCGGTCGAGACGCCAATGCTGTGGCGGGAACGATTGGGACTTTATGTTTTCGATGATGTGTTGCCCTCGGATGTGGGTTGGTTTTTTGGACCGCCGATCGTGGGGCTTTTCATGCAGGATGATGCGTACCTGATGTATAACGCCTTGCTTCTGCCGCAGAGTGACACACTCGCTTTTGCCCCAGAACTAACGAGCCGCTTTGATAGCCGTCTTCTGGTGGATGAGGAAGGGGGGCTATTATTCAATGGCTATCATGCCATCCCACACCAGAACATTGTATCCGTAGGTCTTGGGGAAGAGGAAAACTTTACGGTCCGCTATTCAAGTATTGTTCCCAGAACTCAGTGGCGTGCCTTTGAAGTGACGGCGAAAATGGTAAATCATCGGATCGCGTGGAGCGTGGATGATGAAACCATGATGCTGCGCGTATATGGGAGTGAGTTCGAACTGGTTGCGGAGGGAACCGGGACAGTGACAGAAGCACTCGAACCCGGGCAGTATTATTTGGCTGTCAGCCCAGGATTCGAGTCCGCTTCCAGCGGCATTCTGCGTTCAGCGATTTTGCCGCCAACGACAAATATCAAGTATTGGTCTCTCTATTGAAATTGGACTCAAGGCGATCCAGGCATTGAATGAGAACGAAAGCAAGCGCGCAGGGGTCTTCATGACACCTACGCGCTTTTCGGTTGATCGCTTGCTGATTATCTAAATATCATTCTTCGTGGGGAGATGACTGAAAAGAACCCTACGCCTGGCGCGATTCGAACGCGCGACCTACGGATTAGGAATCCGGCGCTCTATCCTACTGAGCTACAGGCGCTTGGGTTTTTTGGGGAACTTGCTGGATGAATATCGGGTTGCGTGAAGTTCCTTGTTTCTTGATCTATCCTAGAAGCGAACGAGGGCGGATTCAAGATTTTAGTCTGGCTTTATCGAGTTTTTTATAACCGCTCCGGTGAGTTCCCTCCATGCAATGGATGAGGTATCTACTCTTTTCGCTGCTGTTTGTTGAAGAAATATTCGCTGTGCGAGAACTGTTTACAGAGCAACTTTTCCGGAATTTCCTTGATGAAGCGGGAGGGGGTGCGTTTTTTCTTTTTACCGAATTTGGTGCGTTCGCTGACCAGGCTGAGGGTGAGGTGACGCTGGGCTCGGGTCATGCCCACATAACAGAGGCGGCGTTCCTCGTCGACCTGAGTGGTATCGACAATCGAGCGGGAGTGGGGCAGAAGGTCTTCTTCCATGCCGCAGAGAAAGACGAAGGGAAATTCCAGGCCCTTGGCGCTGTGAAGGGTGGTCAGGGTTACGGCGTTTTCTGGTCCTTTTCCCTTTTTGTCGTTGTTTTTGGGTTCATCCCCCAGGGAGAGGGTATCGATGAATTTGCGCAAACTGGGTGTTTCTTCCTGCTCCATGTAGTTTGCGGCGGCGGAGACCAGTTCTTCGATCATTTCAATTTTCATCTGGGCCGCGATGGGGTCCTCGATGGTGCGCTCGATTTCATCCCGGTAACCGGTCCGCTCGATCGTTGCCTTGACCAAGTCGACCAGGGGCATGGTTTCGCGGTGGTTGTGGAGATGATCGATGGTGTTCAGAAAATTGTGGATACCGTTGCGGGCCTGCTTGGAGAGCGATTCTTCTTTCAGGTGCATGCGCAGTTCGCTGAAGACGGATTTCTTTTTTTGCTGGGCGTCTTCGGAGATCGTCATGATGGTGCTGTTGCCAATTCCACGACGAGGGTAGTTTATAATCCGTAGCAAGCTCAGATCATCATCGGGATTGAGGATCAGTTTGAGATAGGCGACGAGGTCCTTGATTTCCTTGCGCTCGAAGAATTCGTACCCACCGAAGACTTTGTAGGGGATCTGGACGATGCGCAGCGCCGCTTCGATGGCGCGGGACTGGACATTGCTGCGGTAAAGGATGGCGAAATCGGACCATTCCGCATTGACCCGCTGCTTGATGGTCTCGATGCGCAAGGCAATGGTCTTGGCCTCATCCTCTTCGTCCCGACCGATGAAGGCGTCGATGTTGAGGCCGCGTCCACGCTGTGTCCACATCCGTTTTTCCTGGCGCTTGTTGTTATTCCGGATGACATGGTAGGCGGCATCCAGGATCACTTGGGTAGAGCGGTAATTCTGTTCTAACTTGATGATTTTGCAGTTGGGGTAGTCTTTGTTGAAATTCAGGATGTTTTGCACTTCCGCCCCGCGCCAGCCGTAGATGCTTTGATCATCATCCCCCACCACGCAAATGTTTTTGTGTGCATCCGCCAGCTGGGTGATGAACACATACTGGCCGTGATTGGTATCCTGGTATTCGTCCACCATGATATATTTAAATAACTGTTGGTAGTGGGACAGCACGTCGGGATGTTTGCGGAAGAGTTGGATGGGCAGCAGGATCAGGTCGTCGAAATCCACCGCCTGGTAGGCACGCAGGGCCTGCTGGTACGCGAAATAGATATCGGGAAAGACGTCATCATATTTGTCGTTGTGGAGGGGGTAGTGGGCGTTGCCTTCCACGTTCTTGTTCTTATAGGCGCTGATGCGGCTGAGCAGGATGCCGGCGTCGAATTTATCGTTCTTCTGGGGATGCTCGCGCAAGATCATGCGGATGACGGAAAGTTGGTCGCCCTCGCTGTAGATCGAAAAATCCTTGCGGTAGCCCAGGTGGGGGGCGTTCTGGCGCAGGATGTAGAGACCCAGGGAGTGGAAAGTGGAAAGGATGATATCCTTGGCGGTTTTGCCAATCAGTTTGACCACCCGCTCGCGCATCTCGTTGGCGGCCTTGTTGGTGAAGGTCACGCCGAGGATGTTTTTGGGCAGGACGCGCTGGTTTTGGATCAGATGGGCGATACGGTAGGTGATGACCCGGGTTTTACCACTGCCCGCGCCGGCCAGAATGAGGACTGGTCCTTCGGTTTGGACGACGGCGAGCTTTTGCTCTGGATTCAATCCTTCGGTTAAAGACACGAAGCACCTCAACCCCGCCTTGGTGGGCGGGAACGCATGCAAGTTTTATAATTAATATGCGAGCCTAACGATTACAGGAAGAGACGCCACGAGGGGCTCTCACTGCGCTTTCCCCAAGGGGGAGGAAAAAAAGGGGGTAGTCGCCGGCTGGTTCTTTTAGCCCTTTTCCCAGAAGCAAGATACTACCCCGGTTTGGGCAAAGGGCCAAGGTAAATGGGAGGAGGGAGGCAAAAAAAGGTGCGAAGTCTCTGTGGGGGAGTTGGTTGTACTGGGTAAGAACCAAAAAGAAAGGAACAGACCCACAGAGGCTTCGCAGTTCATCATTCTGGGAGGTAACCAGAAAAAACTTGTTGTATTGTGTTTGTGTATTGGGAAAGGGAACCACCCGAAGGAGAAGAGGTGGCTCCCTTTTTGGTTAATTACCAATGATAGTGGTGATGACGCCGTTCCACGATGATATAGGCGGGGGGTGGAGGCGGCGGTGGCCCCGGCGCGTAGATATATTCACGTCTCTCGATGATCACCGGTGGCGGCACCGGGCGGGGCGGGGCCGGTTGGACAATCACTTTGCGGGGTGGCGCCGCATTGGTCGCATAGCCATCGACATAGCCTTGGTTGTAGGCGTTGTTGCGCTCATTATCCACGATATCTCCGGTGATCGCTCCGGCTAACGCGCCAGCGACCGCGCCGATCGCCGCGCCTTCACCCGTATGACCGGATTGATGGCCGATGATCGCCCCGGCGGCACTGCCCAGGCCGCCACCGAGTAACGCCCCTTGTTGGGTGGCGGTGCAGCCGACCAGGAGGGGGAGTGTCAACGTAAGGATTGGAAGCCATTTGATGTTGGTGTTCATGATCGTGACCCCTTTGCGGTCTCATTCAATGGAATGGAAGAACCGTCTCTATTGGAATTATCGCTACTCTGAAACCTTCGGCTAATAAAATTTCTCTGCTCTTGTTAGAATGAATCCACGGTACCGCTTCGTGTGCGGTGTTGTGTGTCCCCTCCAATCGATCGTGATCTCTGCCTCAGGGAACGGATACGTATGCGTAATCCCCAAAACCGGCCTTGGATGATTTGCGGCCTTTTTCTGTGTTGCCTTCATCTGTATCTGCTCCTGACGACGGCGTGGGTGGCGGATGACGCGTTTATCACCTTTCGGACGATCGATCATTTTCTGCAAGGGGATGGGCCGCGGTTCAATGTGCAGGAACGGGTGCAAACCTATACGCATCCGTTGTGGTTTCTTTGTCTCTCCTTTCTTTCGTATTTTTCTGGTGAGATTTATTACACCACCCTCTTTTTCTCGGTCAGCCTAGCGATGACGGGGCTAGGGATGCTGGTCCATGGACTTGCCCCAAAGTGGGAGGGGCGGCTTCTCGCGCTTGGGCTTGTTTGTTTTTCCAAAGCGTATGTGGAGTATTCTACCTCTGGCCTGGAAAATCCGCTATCCCACATCCTGCTGGCGTTTTTTGTATGGATTTGGTGCAAAAATAAATCCTCCATTTGGCTGTTTGGGACTGCGGGGCTGCTGCTGTTGAACCGACTCGATCTGGGTGTTCTGCTTGCGATTCCATTGTCTGTGCATGTCGACCAGCACCGGAGCGGGAAAACGGTGCTGGCCGCGATGGTGGGATTTCTCCCGCTCCTATTATGGGAACTCTTTTCCATGGTGTACTATGGTTTTCCGTTCCCCAATACGGCCTATGCCAAACTGTTCAGTACCGGGCTCTCGCGGTGGGAGTTGGTTCAGCAGGGAGGCTTTTATCTCCTCAACGGCTTGTGGGTTGATCCGGTTACGATTGTGGGGATCGGGTTGGGAGTGGGATTTGCATTGGGGGACAGGAATATGAAGACTTGGCCGCTCGCG
>JAVFAP010000037.1:0-13313 GCA_034002445.1 bacterium
TTCAGGTATAATTTCAATTATCCACATAAAAGAAACCTGGGACGAGCGAAGCGAGGGTTTGCCTCGCCTCCCTTCGTCAAATGATTGGATTGTGTGTTTTGTGTTGATCCGGATTTGCCATTGGTCTGGCTGTCTGTCAAAATTGTACCTTGAGTTATCTCTGTGATGTCAAAAATGTGCCTATTCTTTCCATTCTTTCGATGGATGCGATTCTTTTTCCGAATTGTTCTCCTGACCCTGGTTCTTGACAGTCTCCTGCTTGTTCCCTGCTTGGGGGAATCGATGGTCTCTGTGGCGGATTCCTCGGGCGTGGATCAAGCCCGGCCGAATCCGGTCCGAGTTGGCATCTTGGCAAATCGGGGCAAGGAACAGTGCTTGCAACGCTGGGGTGAAACCATCCGCTATCTCGATCAAGCCGTTTCTGGTTCCTCTTTCGAACTCATTCCGGTCACCTTTGATGAAATGGTCTCGAAAGTCGAAAACGCCGAAGTCGAACTGATCCTCCTCAACTCGTATTACTTTGTCTCGGTGCAAAAATTCTATGGAGCCCAAGGCATTGCCACCATTCGCAGTTCCCCGGTTCAAGAATGGGCCTCCCAGTTTGGTGGAGTTCTCTTTTGCCGCCAGGATCATCCCTCAATCCATTCCCTACACGACCTGGAAGGAAAATCTTTCATGGCGGTGGATCCTTCCTCCTTCGGTGGCTGGATGGCCGCTTGGCGCGAATTGAAAACCTTGGACATCGATCCCCAGCACGATTTTTCATCCCTCCAATTTGGAGGGACGCATGATGCCGTGGTGACCGCGGTTCTGGAGGGTCGGGTGGATGCCGGGACCGTCCGCACCGGCATTTTGGAAAAAATGGCGGCAGAGGGTCAGATTCGGCTGGATGAGTTTCGGATCCTCAATCCCTATCCCGTGTCAGAGGGATCTCCACCCTATCCGTTTGTGCTTTCCACCCGGCTTTATCCCGAGTGGCCCTTGGCCAAACTGCGGCATACCCCAATGGCGGTTGCAGAAAAAGTGGCAGCCGCGTTGCTGCTGATGCCATCCGATCATCCTGCCCTGCATCCAGAAGGCTATGAAGGCTGGACGCTCCCTCTAGACTATCAGCCGGTCCACGATTGCCTGGCGGAGTTGGGCTTGGGGCCCTATCAACCCATGGAAAAATTCTACTTGATCGATGTTCTTCTGCGCTACTGGGTTTGGATTCTGGCGGGCCTCGCATTCATGATGGCGCTCTTGATCTTCGCTCTGTACCATTCCCGTCTGAATCATCGGTTGAAAACGATGGCACGGAACCTGATCCTCAATAAAGAACGTCTGGCCGCCACTCTGTATTCCATCGGGGATGGCGTGATTTGCACGGACGAACAGGGCTTGATTTCCGATATGAACCTCGCGGCGGAACAACTGACCGGCTGGACCCTGGAGGAAGCACGAAATAAACCATTGGAAGAAATTCTTGAAATCGTACATGCGGTGACAAGAGAACCGATTCCACATCCTATCCACCAGGTGTTGGCGACTGGCCAAACGGCAAGCATGACGAGCGATGTGCTGCTGGTTTCCCGCACTGGCCTGGAGTATTTCATCAAAAAAAGCGCGGCTCCCATCCACAATCAAGATGGAACTGTTATCGGCGTTGTCCAGGTCATCCACGATGTCACCGATGAAGCCCGAACCCGCCAACTGGAGCAAACGCGCCTTGCCCTGATTGAGTTTGCTACAACCCACACCATCGATGAAATTATGACCAAATCCCTCGATGAAGTAGGGAACTTGGTCAATAGTCCTATCGGTTTCTATCATTTTGTCCATAAAGACCAGAAAACCTTAACCTTGCAGCAGTGGTCCACACGCACCCTGCAGGAATTCTGTCAGATGGAGGCCAAGGGAGTTCATTATCCAATTGATGAGGCGGGGGTTTGGGTGGATTGTGTGCGCGAAAACCGCCCCTTGATTCACAACGATTACCCGTCGCTTCCCCACAAAAAAGGTTTGCCCTCTGGCCATGCCCCGATCTTCCGGGAACTGGTGGTCCCGGTTAAGCGGAAAGATAAAATCGTCGCTATCCTGGGCGTGGGCAATAAACCAGTGGATTACACAGAGAGCGATTTACAACTGGTCTCTTATCTGGCCGATATTACGTGGGAAGTAATCACCCGCAAACGAGCCGACGAATCCTTCAAGACAGCCCACGAACGCTTGCGGGTTATCATGCACTCGGTCCCTGCAGGGATTCTCTTGATTCGCGCACGGGACCGGGTCATTGTGGATATCAATCCCACCGCGGCCCGGATCTACGGTGTCTCCCCCACCCAACTGATTGGAACCGTCTGCAACGAACCCCAATGCAGAGATGGCAACGGCGCATGTCCCGTCTTGGATTTGGGACTGAATATTGAAAATACCGAATGCCGCCTCTCCCGGGTGGATGGCTCTATTGTGCCCATCCTCAAATCGGTTAAACGGGTTGTCCTCGAGGGCGAGCAATACCTTCTGGAAACGTTTGGCGAAATCACCGAACTGAAGAAGGCCCAATCTGAACTGGAACGCAGCCGCGAGCAATTCATGCTGGCTGTCAACGGTACCAACGATGGCATCTGGGATTGGAACCTGAAAGAGGATAGTCTCTTTCTTTCCGCCCGCTGGAAAGAACAACTCGGCTATAACGATAGTGAACTTGAGAATACCTTTGCAACCTTTGAATCCCTGATCTATCCCGAGGATCATTCTCGTGTAATGGAGTATATCCAGCGCTATTTTAAGGGATCAGAGGATATTTATGATGTCCAGTACCGGATGCGCCACAAAAATGGGGGATTCCGCTGGATCCTCTCTCGCGGCCGCTGTGTCCGGGACGAGCAGGGAACGATTTACCGGCTTGCCGGATCCCATACCGATATCACCACTCAAAAAACCAATGAAGAAACCTTGCGGGCGCAGCGGGAACATCTGGAGCAAGAACGCCGTAACCTGCAACTGATTTTCGATGCGGTCCAGGTGGGGATGCTGCTGCTCGACGCGAATGGCGATATCACCCGCGTCAATCAAGTCGCGGCCCGGTTGGTTGGAAAAGATGTCGTGGATATGCTCAGCCGCCAGCCCGGCGACGGTCTCTGCTGTGTTCATGCGTTAAGTATTTTGCAAGGGTGTGGCCATGCCGAGGCTTGTCCTCAATGCCCCATCCGCAATTCTTTTAATTATGTTCGGGAAACAGGGAATCCCGTCCGGGGGCTGGAAACCGCCCAGCGGCTCATCATCGCGGGAGAAGAAAAACTCTTCTATTTTTCCTTGAGCGCGACACCCTTGGTGCTGGATGAGAAAAAACACATCCTGTTGGCGATCACCGATATCACCGAACGCAAACTGAGTGAACTGGAAATAGCCCGCTCCAAATCCGAACTGGAACAGGTAAATTTGGCTTTGCAAGAATCCATCCGTCGCGCCAACCAGATGGCAGTCCAGGCCGAAGCCGCCAATATCGCCAAAAGCCAATTCCTCGCCAACATGAGCCATGAAATCCGCACTCCTATGAACGGCGTGATTGGGATGGCGGGTCTGTTGAGCGATACCAGCCTCAACGAGGAACAACGGCACTTTGTAAACATTATCCAAACCAGCGCCAATTCTTTGCTCGATCTGATCAACGATATTCTGGACTTCTCCAAAATTGAAGCCGGCCACCTGGATCTGGATCCCATCGATTTCAACCTCCGCATCGTCATGGAAGAATGCTCCGATCTCCTCGCTGTGCGTGCCCAGGATAAGGGGTTGGAATTTATATGGACGATCGAACCCCATGTCCCCCTTTTCCTCGTCGGCGATCCTGGCCGCCTGCGCCAGATTATCATCAACCTCACCGGAAACGCGATCAAATTCACCGCAAGCGGCGAAATCGTGATTCGTGTCCATTGTGCGGAAGAGACCGATGAGCAAGTGACTCTGCGTTTTTCTGTTCGCGATACCGGGATCGGGATTCCCAACGACAAACTTCCCCTCCTCTTTAATGCCTTTGAACAACTCGACGCTTCCACCACCCGCAAATTTGGCGGGACGGGCTTGGGGTTGGTCATTTCGAAACGACTGGCTGAACTGATGGGCGGTTCCATCGGAGTGGAAAGCCAAGTCGGCCTTGGCTCGACCTTCTGGTTTACTGTGGTTTTTCAAAAACAGAAAGAACCTTCCGTTGAAACGGTCATCAATACCGATTCGCTGAAGGGCGCCCGTATCCTGGTAGTGGATGATAACGCCACCAATCGCGAGGTCATGCGCTTGGTGCTGGGCTCCTGGAAGGTGCAGTATGGTGAAGCCGCTTCGGCGCAGGAAGCGTTGCAGCGTTTGCGCGATGCCCATAAACAAGGGCTTCCATTCCAACTGGCCATCCTCGACATGCAAATGCCGGGGATGGATGGCGAACAATTGGCGGCAGGCATTCAAGCCGATGTCTCCATCGCGGATACGCCCTTGGTAATGATGTCCTCGATCGGCGTCCGGATGGACGGCAACCGCACCCAACAGGCTCTACTCGCTGCCTATCTCACCAAACCCGTAAAGCGGGGCGAACTTTTTTCTTGCCTGCAATCCATCCTGGATGGTGGGAAGCCTGCCCATTCGCAGGCCACTGCTTCCAAGCCACTCCTGAAAGGATACGCGCTGTCCCCGGCCCAATTAGCCCATGTCCGCATCTTACTGGTTGAAGACAATGTCACCAACCAAAAAGTGGCTCTGAATATTCTCCACAAACTTGGTTACAAAGTCGATGTTGCGGCCAATGGCTTGGAAGCCATCGCTCTTCTGGAAATGGGCCATTACACCCTCGTCTTGATGGATGTCCAGATGCCCGTCATGGATGGCCTGGAAGCAACCAGGTATATTCGTTCTGGCAATACCAAGATCGAAAATCCGCAACTGCCCATTATCGCCATGACCGCAAACGCCATGAAAGGCGACCGGGAACTCTGTCTGGATTGTGGGATGGACGATTACATCGCCAAACCGGTGGAGCCCGAATCCTTGGCCACGGTGCTCTATCGCTGGCTTGCCGATGTCCCTGGAGAATCCTCTGAATCGCAGGAGACCAAATCGACCCCCACTCCCGAAACCGCTGTGGCAGACAGTTTTCCCAGCCTCCCTATTTTCGATGAAAACACCTTTGCGCATCGCTTGATGGATGACGAAAACCTGGTTCAGATTGTCCTGCAGGGATTTGTCGAGGATATCCCCAAGCAAATCGCCTTGCTGCAAACCCATTTGGATTCCCGGGATTTGACTTCCGCGTCGCGTCTCGCTCATACCATTAAGGGCGCTGCAGCCAACGTCAGCGCGGAAGCGTTTCGTCACATTGCTTACGAAATGGAAAAAGCAGGCAAAGCCCAAGACCTCCAGGCCATGCGTGACTCCTTTCCCGAACTCCAGCACCAGTTCAACCAGCTGCTCTGTGTAATCCAAAAGAAATTGGGTGAAGACCATGCCGATGATACTTTGGAGAGGTGACTTCACTCTCCGCTCCGGGCCCGGTACAATGCCAGTAGACTCAAATAAGCGGGAACACATAGAATTTACTTGAAAAAGGTTGAGTCTTTGAAATGAAAATTCTGATCGCAGAAGATGATCGGACTTCCCAACTGGTTCTCGTTGCTTTGCTCGAAAAATTCGGGCATGATGTCGTCGTCGCGAGCGATGGAGCGGAAGCGTTAGCGATTATGCAACAGCCGGGAGCACCCAGGCTGGTGATCTTGGATTGGGTTATGCCCAAACTGGATGGCGTGGAAGTCTGTCGTTGTCTTCGCGATATCCCCCAGCCAGACCCACCCTATGTGATTTTATTGACCGCCAAGGATGAAGAAATACACATCGTGGAAGGCTTGGATGCGGGCGCCAATGACTACATCACCAAACCCTACCGTACCGAAGAACTGCGCGCCCGCATCCGGGTGGGGTTGCGCATGTTGGAATTGCAAGCCGATCTCAATCAAGCCAAGGAAACTCTCGCTCATGAAGCCATGCACGACGCCCTGACCGGCGTTTTGAACCGCAAGGCGATTCTGGCCGATTTTCAGCGGCAACTCGCAGTCGCCGAGCGCCAGAATATTCCACTCAGCATCGGCATGTGCGATATCGACTTTTTCAAAAAAGTGAATGATCAATACGGGCATCAGACCGGCGATACCGTCTTGATCCATTTTGCCCAAATTCTCCAAAACCACCTCCGCGCGGGAGATGCGTTGGGCCGTTATGGCGGGGAAGAATTCTTGGTTATCGCTCCCTATTCCCACGGCATCCCTGAAGAAACTTTGTTTGAACGTCTCCGCCAGGCCGTCGCGGATACACCGATCCCCACCTCCGTTGGCGAACTTCATATTACGATGAGTGTCGGTGTTGCCCGTCATGCTAGGGGCTATACCCTGGATCAAATCCTGGCCGCTGCCGACCTGGCTTTGTACCAGGCCAAGGATCAAGGCCGCAACCGTGTCGTCTTCACCCCCTCCCCCCCCTCGATATGAATCTCATACCCCGTTCATCGAACTCTCCCCCCAAATCTTTCTACCTACTTCGATTGTAGGATGGTATCAAAGCGCCGCTGGCGCGTAGCCTACCCAGCCCGACCTCCCACCCATTGCCACATCTGCTTATCTCTCTAGTATTTCGTACAATATTAGTTTTCTGAAAAATAAATTCCTGGATTTATCGATGCCTGAGCACTGAAAGCGCGCCCCCTGGGCGATCTCGCACCAACCCATTATCCCACTGCCCTTAATCTCCTCGCAAAAATGCATTAACTTTTATCATGAGATTCACCATCTCATGACAACAAACGGAAAGGATGTAGATTGATGAATTCAATTGTACGGCGTGATTTCTTACGCAGAACCGCCTTGGCTGGGGCGGCACTCGCGTTGCCCTCTTCATTTCTTCTCAAATCCTCTGCGGCCGCCGAGGCCAACGATGCGGTTCAACTGGGGATTGTTGGTTTTGGGGGACGCGGGGGCGAACTGGCTCGCTCTTTCACCGCCAATCAGGCGAAAATTGTCGCCATCGCCGATCCCGATGCCGCTCGTTCCGGCAAGGCGGAGGCCATGCCTGGTGTGAAAGCCTACGAGGATCTGCGCCAACTGGTGGAGGATCCCAATGTGGATGCGGTGGTGATCGCCACCTGCAACCATTGGCACTGCCTCGCCGCCATTCTCGCCATGCAGGCAGGCAAGGATGTCTATGTGGAAAAACCGCTTGCCCACTCCCAATGGGAAGGGCGCCAGGTCGTCAACGCTGCCCGCAAATATAACAAGATCGTCCAATTAGGGACCCAGCAGCGTTCCGATCCCTTGCAAGCCGCCGCCAAGGCGTTCTTGCATGAAGAAAAAGCGCTGGGCAAGATTTTATATGTCCAGACCAACCGCTTGGGTGTCCGGGGTAGTATCGGCAAGCGGGAGACGCCTCTCCCTATCCCCGAATCCGTCAACTACAACCTCTGGTTAGGTCCGGCCGAAGAGAAACCCATCTTCCGCGATCAACTCCAGTACGATTGGCATTGGGATTACAACACCGGCAATGGCGAAATGGGTAACTGGGGCGTCCATGTTCTGGATGACGTGCGTAATGTAGTCTATCGGGATTCCGTCACCCTTCCCCATCGCATCCTCTCCGTCGGGGGGCGCATGGTTTGGAACGATGCGGGCGAAACCCCCAATGTCCACTTTGTCTGCTTTGACACCGGGGACATCCCCACCGTCATTGCTCTCTCCAATCTGCCTCAATCCCCTGATAAAAAAGGCGATTGGAAGATGCCGGCAGGTCGGCCGGTCGCCGGTCCGGGCAGCGGCTATGTCGTGGTCTGTGAAGGCGGCTATTACCTGGGCCAGCGAGGCTCTGGCAAGGCGGTGGATTTGGAAGGCAAGGAAATCCGCTCTTTCCGCGGAGGCGACATGATGAAACTCCATACCGCCAACTTCTTGGAGGCAGTCAAATCCCGGGATCATTCCAGCCTCAATGCCGAAATCGCGGTTGGCCACGATACCACCGGCTGGTGCAACCTGGCGAATATCGCTTCAAGGGTTGGGGGAGAGTACTCCCGCGAAAAAGCGCAATCCATCCTGCCCAACTTGGAAGGCTGGGGCAAATTGTTGGAAAACATGGAAGCCCAGCTGCAAGAATTCGGCATCGCCAAGGACAGTGCGGCAATCCAGATGAGCCCCATCCTCAGCCACGATCCCCAGACCGAACGCTTCATCGGGGAGCACGCGGACAAGGCCAATCAATACTTGAAACGAATCTATCGCGCCCCCTTTGCCGTCCCCGAAATCGTCTGATTCCAGCAATCGCTCATGACCAGCGATTGCCTAATTCAAACGATTGGGTAGTTAAAACGGTTGGTTAATCCAAACGGTTGCTACATGACAGTATAAATAAAAAGGTGGGGGTGTGCGCAACGATCCAGCGATACCCCCACCCACGACTTCCTATCCGTTATCCACTATAATTGTAGGGTGGGCTCAAAGCGCCGCAGGCGCGTAGCCCACCAAGCCTGACGCACTAACTTTTACCTATTCTCCTACTCCCCATTCCCTTGAGGCCTGAAGGGACGATCGTGGAAATCCATGGGCGCTGCTGCATACCCCCCCCTCTGTGTTCTTCCCTGGAGCCCCTCCCCCCCCATCAAGTAAAATTATTCACTACCCACTGCCCCATTCCTCGGCAACACAATTTGGTTTTTATCCAATAAAATCCCTTGCGCGTAATCCATTTGCACCCACGCCTTGCGCAGATTGATCTGTGCCCGCAAGGCGTCTAGCCGGGACCGCGTCAAATCCCGCTGCACCAGCAGCACCAGCAAATTGGTGGATTTGCCTACCCGAAACTTGACCATCTCCGCAGTGTAATTGGCTTCCTGGAGTTGCGAGGCGGCCTGGGTAGCGGAAATCTGCCGCAGGCAGCGGTTCACCTCCACATACGCCTTACGCACGTCCAATTCCACCAATTGCTCCATGTTGCGCAACGCCGCCTCCGCCTCTTTCACCTGGTACTCCGCCCGTTGGTGGCGAGCTTTTTGGGCGCGGTTGGCGAAACTGTATTCAAACTGGAACCCTGTGTTGAGGTCAAAATTCGCTTGGTGAATGTTCTCGACCGAATCCCCAAACGAATTGGCGTATCCTGTCTTGCCAAAGGTAACAAAAAAATCCAGCCGCGGCAGTAATCCGTTTTTTGTCTTGACAATATCCAGTTCCCAGCGCGCTTGCTGCATCCGCGCTTGCTCCAGATCGGGCCGGGATTGCAGGGCCATGGCGACATACTCGTCAACAGGGGCCGGAAAAGGATCTCCCAGGGTGGGGCTCTCAATCAGGTCTACTGCGATCGCCCAGGGCTGGCTGTGGGGTGGATTCAACAGTCGGATCAGCTCCAGCCGCGTGGTTTCCACCGTACTCTCGGCATCGATCACCGCTTCCTGCCGCAGGGCCACTTCGCCTTCCGCTGCAGCGAGTTCAATCTCCGCCATATCGCCGACATCGATCCGCTGCTTGGTCTCCTTCAATTGTTCTTGTGCCAGTTCCAGCGAGGCCAATTGAATCTTGAGTTCTTCCCGCGCCGCGTACAAATCCCAGTACAATTCTTCCACCTGGGCCAGCAGTGCTTGAGTAAAGGCTTCCAACTCAAACTGGGTCAATTCTTCGTCCAGTTCGGCTTGCCGCACCCCCACCAAATTCACCTCGCTCCCCCTGCCCTCCAAAAGAGGCATCGTCAGCGAAGTGCCCAACCGGCTGGAGTACAGCCGCGAAAACACGTTGGAATCCTGTGAACGCAAATTGGCATCCACACCCAGCGTCATCCCACTGGGCATCTGCTTGCTGACTCCCAGGTTCATCGTCTTGTTCCGCGATGTGACCGCGCGGAACTCGCCAACTCCCGAGGTGCGCTGTCCCTCGGTTTCCGAGTAGCCGGTATCTGCTTGGAAGACCGAATCAAAGGCCGCGTTCTGTTCCGCGACAAATGTCTTGTAAATCTCTGGACTGTACCGTTCCACCGCCAGGGATTGGTTCTGTTCCAAGGTCATCAACACCGCGTCCCGTAAGCCTAGGGACAGAGTGGATGGCTGGGCTTGCCCCCAGCCCATGCCTGGATCCAACGGCAGGCTGAAAATCACGAGTAATACTATGATGGAGTAGGTTCGATTCATCGGTTGCTCATTCTATCGGGTTTCTTCTGGTTCTTCGTCCTCAAAGGCGGCCAACTCTCCCTTCTTCGCGAAGAGAGAATACAGGATGGGAATGATCACCAGGGTGATCAAGGTCGAACTGATCAATCCCCCAATCACTACCCGTGCCATCGGCGATTGCACTTCGCCTCCTTCCCCCAGCCCCAACGCCAGCGGAAACAGACCTACGATCGTTGTCAACGTGGTCATCAAAATCGGCCGCAACCGGCGCTTGGCGCTTTCCAGAATCGCGTCATGAATCGGCATCTTGTCTCGCCGCCGTAACAGATTGGTATAATCCACCAGGATGATCGCGTTATTGACGACAATCCCAGCCAGCATGATACAGCCGATAAACGACTGCATGTTGAATGTCGTGTTGGTCAAGATCAGTGTGGAGATAACTCCGATGGCCGCCAGAGGAATGGAAAACATGACAATAAACGGATCCCGCAGCGATTCAAACTGCGAAGCCATCACCATATAGACCAGAACGATTGCCAAGGCAAAACCAAACAGCAATTCGGTAAAGGCTTCTTCCTGGTCCTCAAATTCGCCGCTGGGAACAATCTCGAATCCCGCTGGCTTGGGGATCTGCTGAATTCGCGTGATGATATCCCGCATCACCGAACCCAAATCTCGCTCCGCGATATTGCCGGAAATAGTGATTACACGCTGCTGATCTTCCCGCTCGATCTGCACCGGGCCTTCCTGCCGCTCTAGCACAACCATGTTTTTCAGGACGACACTGTGCCCGCCGGGGGTGGTGATGGTCATATTGAGGACGTCATCGATCGAAAGACGATCCGCTTCCTTGAGACGCACCAGAATTTTGTATTCCTCCCCTTTGTCTCGGTACATGGTCGCGCTGGTCCCCGACAGACTGGTTTCGATGGCGTGGGCTATGCGCGCGACACTCAGCCCCAGTGCCGAAGCCTTGGCCCGGTCGATTCGCACGATCTCTTCGGGCTGCCCTTCTTGCCGGCTGATCCGTACATCCGTTATTCCTTCCACTTGTTCCATTTCCGCTTGGACCCGCTTGGCCAAGTCTTGGGCGATCGCGAGGTCATATCCCCGCACTTGCACTTCCGCCGCTTCATCGCCCCCCGTGACCAGGCGCATCAAAAACATCCCTTGGCCTTCCCGCACCCGGATCACCGTCCCAGGCACATTGGCCAAGAGAGGGCGAATGGCTTGGCATATTTCCGCGGTCGAGCGCTCTCGTTCCGCCATTGGCACCAGGGTGACACGGACCTCGCCTGTATGCCCCCCCGCGCTCCTCCAGCCCATCGAACCCACTTGCGAATACAAGGTCTGGGCTTCGGGAACGGCCTCGCGCACAATGCGCTCGATGGCCTGAAAGGTTTCATCCACTACTTCTAGCCGGGTTCCCACCGCCATCTCCCCGCTGATCCGCACCTCCCCCTCGTCCGCCTTGGGCATGAACTCCACCCCGACAAATTTCGTCATCCAGATACTGCCCACGAAGATCATAAAGGTCACGAGTAACACGGTTTTTTTGATCCGAAACGCGCCCTCGATCAAATACCCATATTCTTGCTCAAAGAAGGTCATGATCGGCCCGTGTGGACTTTCATTTTCCGCCTGATTGTTGATCCCTTGCTTATTCAGAAAACGGGCTGCCAGCACGGGGATCAGCGTCAACGCCACCACCAGTGAACAGAGGAGGGAAAACACCACCACCGCCGCCAATTGCTGGAACGTGATCCCCGAAATGCCCCGCACAAATAAAACCGGCAAAAAGACGACGATCGTCGTCAATGTGCTGGCAACAATTGCGGTCGCCACTTCCTCGGTCCCCCGCACCGCGGCTTTCCGTCCACTCGAACCCAGTTCATGCTGTCGGAAGATATTCTCCAGCACCACAATCGCGCTGTCCACCAGCATCCCTACCCCCAGCGCCAATCCGCCAAAGGTCATGATGTTCAGGGTAAAGTGATAAAAATACATCAATGCAAACGTGGAAATCACCGAGATCGGAATCGCCACCGAGATGATCAGCGTGCTGCGCAAATTCCGTAAGAACAAAATCAGGATCACCGCCGCCAACACCGCGCCCTGCATGGCAGAATCGCGCACATTGGCGATTGATTGTTTGATATAGGTGGATGAATCCAGTGTCGTGAAAACGCGGATCTGTGGGAAATCCTGGTTGATCTTCTCCATCTCCTCCGTGATCCCATCACACACATCCACGGTATTGGCCCCCGATTGCTTGTTGACATACAGACGCAAAATCGGCTGCCCTTCGGACCGCGAGATGAAGGTGATCTCTTCGTGCGAATCATCCACAGTCCCGAGGTCTTTGATCAAGATCGGCACCCCGTCCCGCACCTGCACCACGGTTTGGCTGATTTCCTCCACGGTGGTGTATTCCCCCATGGTCCGCACCAAAATTTCCAGATCGCCTTCATCAACCTTTCCTGCCGGAAGGTTCAGATTCTCGCCTTGCAGCGCTTCCAGAATGCTGTCCAGCGAAAGATTTAACGCGGTCAGTTTGCGCCGGTCCAGATCGACATGGATCTCTCGTGTCAATCCGCCACGCACATCCACCGCCGCCACGCCATCCACCCGCTCCATCCGGTACTTCACTTGGCGTTCGACCAAATCCCGCAACTCAATCTGGTCCAAATTACTCGATACCCGCAAAAACATCACTGGAAAAGAAGAAATATCAAATTTGAAAATGACCGGGGTGTCCGCATCTTCGGGTAACCGCTCCTTGGTTCGGTCCACGCGGGCCCGCACATCATTGGCGGCATCATCTAAGTCTGTCCCCCAGATAAACGCCACCCGCACCGTGCTGCGGCCTTCGATCGAAGTGGATGTGATCTTCTCCACCCCTTGAATGGAACTGACCGTCTCCTCGATCGGCCGGGTGATCAATTGCTCGATCTCTTCCGGACCCACATTCTCATACTCGGTTGAAATTGTAATGGCGGGATAATTGACTTCCGGCATCAAGTCGATGGGAAGGCGAAGAAATGAAACGACTCCGAAGAGGATGACGATCAAGAAAAACATCGTGGTCGTCACCGGCCGGTAAATCGCGGATTTGGATATTTTCATTTGTTTCTATTCCTTCGCTGCCTGGGGGGCG